>JBKPBB010000449.1:0-4216 GCA_046744245.1 Thermodesulfobacteriota bacterium | reverse complement strand
CGCCTTCGCGGGCGGGCTCATGGGCTACCTGGCCGCCACCGGCGAGCGCTCGGAGGGCGGGCTCCGGCGCGCCATCGTGTTCGGCAGCGTGCTCGCCTCCTTCGTGGTCGAGGACTTCGGCGGGCAGCGCCTGCGCACGCTCACCCGCGACGACATCGACCGGCGCTACCGCCAGTTCGTCGCGCTGACCGAGTTTTGAGCACCCCGGCGCCCGCGCTCTCGATCGTCATCCCCGTCTACGACGAGGCGGAGAGCCTGGGGCCGCTGTTCGCCGAGCTGGGCCCGGCGCTGGACGCGCTCGACCGCCCGGCCGAGGTCGTGGCGGTGGACGACGGCAGCACCGACGGCAGCTTCGAGCGGCTGGTCGCGCTCGCTCACGGCGACCCACGTATCCGAATCGTCCGGCTCGCGCGCAACTACGGCCAGACCGCCGCGCTCGCCGCCGGCATCGAGCACGCACGCGCGCCGGTCATCGTCTCCCTGGACGCCGACCTGCAGAACGATCCCGCCGACATCCCGCGCCTCCTCACCGTCCTCGACGAGGGCGTCGACGTGGTGAACGGCTGGCGGAGCCCGCGGCGCGACCCGTGGCTCACGCGCCGGCTTCCCTCGCAGATCGCGAACCGCCTGATCTCGCTCGTCACGGGCACGCGGCTGCACGACTACGGCTGCACGCTGCGCGCCATGCGCGCCTCGGTCGCCAAGGAGCTCCGCCTCTACGGCGAGCTGCACCGCTTCATCCCGGCGCTCGCCGCCGATCTCGGCGCGCGCGTGGCGGAGGTCAAGGTGAGCCACCGCCCGCGCACGCTCGGCACCTCCAAGTACGGCCTCTCGCGCACGCTGCGCGTGCTGCTCGACCTCCTGACCGTCAAGTTCCTCTCCGGCTTCTCGACCCGACCGATCCAGCTCTTCGGCCTCTTCGGGCTCATCTCGGCCGCGGCGGGGCTCGGCCTCACGGCGTACCTGGGCTTCGAGCGCATCTTCCTCGGCGTGCGCCTCGCGAACCGCCCGCTCGTGCTGCTCGCCATCCTGATGGCGGTGGTCGGCGTGCAGTTCGTGTCGCTCGGGCTGCTCGGCGAGATGCTGGTGCGCACCTACCACGAGTCGCAGGCGAAGCCGATCTACCGGGTGCGCGAGGTGGTGCATTGAAGGGAGCGGCGGCCGGGCTCGCGCTGGCGACGCTGGCCGCGCGGGCGTGGGCGCTCTCCGGTCCCGAGGTCTACGCCCAGGCATGCGCCGCCTGCCACGGCGCCGACGGCCGCGGGGCGCCTGCCGGAAGCGGTATCACCGTCGCGCTCCCCGACTTCACGGACTGCACCGTCTCGACCGCCGAGACGACCGCCAACTGGGCGGGCCTCGTGCGCCACGGCGGCCGCTTCCTCGGCATGTCGGACGAGATGCCGGCCTTCGGCGACGCGCTCACGGAGGAGGAGATCCGCGCCGTGCTCGCCCATGTGCGCGGCTTCTGCGCGGAGCCGCGCTACCCGATCGGCGACCTGAACTACCGCCGTCCCGTGTTCGTCGAGAAGGCGTTCCCCGAGGACGAGGCGATCCTCGGCGCCGAGATCGAGTCGGCGCGGCACGCGCGCGGCTACGCGAGCGAGCTGGAGCTCGAGACGCGGGTCGGGCCGCGCGGCCAGATCGGCGCGAGCCTGCCGGTCGGGGTCGAGGACCCAAAGCGCGCGCCCCTCCGCGCCGGCGCGGGCGACCTCGCGCTGTCCTATCGCCACGTGCTGCTCGCGGCCCCGCACCAGGCCTCGCTGGTCGCCGCGGGCGTCGAGCTCGGGCTCCCGACCGGCAACCGCCGCCACGGCCTCGGCGCCGGGACGACGGTGGTCGCGCCCCAGCTTCTCTCGGGCCACGTGCTCGGCCCGCTCGTGGTGCAGACGCAGGTGCGCGCCGAGCTGCCGGCGGAGCCCGGCCGCGCCGACCGCCGCATGCTCTACCGCCTGGCGCTTCAGCTGCCGCTCGGTCCCTACAAGAAGTGCCCCGTGCCGGCGCTCGAGCTCGAGCAGTCGCACGCCCTCGACGCCCGCGTGCACGGCGCCACGCTGCTCGCGCCGACGCTCTACCTCCCGCTCAGCCGCCGCGGCCACGTGGCGCTCGGCGCGGGGGTCGCGATCCCGGTCGCGGGCACGCGGCCGTTCGACTGGCGGCTCCGCACGTTCCTCCTCTGGGAGTACCGCGACGGGCCCTTCTGGGCGTGGTGAAATGCGCGCGCGTGAATTGACTTCGCGGGGGGCCGCCGGTATGCGTGCCCGATCATGAAAATCTGCGTCGTCGGCACGGGTTACGTCGGGCTCGTCGCCGGCACCTGCTTTGCGGAGAGCGGCAACGACGTCCTCTGCGTGGACAACGTCGCGGCCAAGATCGAGGCGCTGCGGCAAGGGCGCGTGCCGATCTACGAGCCGGGGCTCGAGGAGCTGATCCGGCGCAACGTGAACGAGGCCCGGCTCGCGTTCTCGACCGACCTGGACGACGCCGTCAAGAAGAGCCTCGTCTGCTTCATCGCGGTCGGCACGCCCTCCGGCGCCGACGGCGCCGCCGACTTGAGCGCCGTCATGGCGGTGGCCGGCGCGATCGGGCGCGCCATGGACGGCTACCGCGTGATCGTCGCCAAGAGCACCGTGCCGATCGGCACCGCCGGCCGCATCAAGGAGGCCGTGGCGGCAGCCACCCGGCATCCCTTCGACGTGGTCTCCAACCCCGAGTTCATGAAGGAGGGGGCCGCGATCGAGGACTTCATGAAGCCCGACCGCGTGGTGATCGGCGCGACCAGCCAGCGCGCGGTCGACCTCATGCGTGAGCTCTACGAGCCCTTCGTGCGCACCGGCAACCCGATCCTGGTGATGGACAACGCGAGCGCCGAGATGACCAAGTACGCGGCCAACGCGCTGCTCGCCACGCGCATCTCGTTCGTGAACGAGATCGCGAACCTGTGCGAGCGGGTGGGCGCCGACGTCGACCAGGTGCGGCGCGGCATCAGCTACGACCGGCGCATCGGCCACCACTTCCTCTTCCCCGGGGTCGGCTACGGCGGCTCGTGCTTCCCGAAGGACGTGAAGGCCGTCATCCACAGCGCGCGCGAGCACGGCATGGAGTTCGCGCTCTTGAACGCGGTCGAGGACGTGAACGAGCGGCAGAAGGGCCGCCTGATCGAGAAGGTGGTCGCCGAGTTCGGCCCCGACCTCCGCGGCCGGCGCTTCGCGGTCTGGGGCCTCGCCTTCAAGCCGCGGACGGACGACATGCGCGAGGCGCCCGCGATCACCATCGTCGAGGGGCTGCTCGCGCGCGGCGCGGCGATCGCGGTCCACGACCCCGAGGCCCTGAACGAGGCGCGCAAGGTCTTCGGCGAGCGGGTCACCTACCAGCGCGTCAACTACGAGGCCCTCGCCGGCGCCGACGCGCTCCTGATCGTGACCGAGTGGAACGAGTTCCGTCGCCCGGACTTCGCGCGCATGAAACGCCTCCTGCGCCGCCCGATCATCTTCGACGGCCGCAACCTCTACGACCCCGAGGTCATGCGCGAGCACGGCTTCACCTACCTCCCGATCGGGCGCGCGGTGGTGCGCGTCGGGTGAGATGATGCGCATCCTCATCACGGGCGGCGCCGGCTTCATCGGCTCGCACCTCTGCGAGCGCTTCCTCGCCGAGGGCGACGACGTCATCTGCATGGACAACTTCCTGACCGGCACGCCCGACAACGTCGCGCACCTCTTCGCGGACCGCCGCTTCACCTTCATCCAGCAGGACGTGACCACCTACATCTACGTGAAGGGCCCGCTGGACGCGATCCTCCACTTCGCCTCGCCGGCGAGCCCCGTGGACTACCTCGAGCTCCCCATCCAGACCCTCAAGGTGGGCTCGCTCGGCACGCACAAGGCGCTCGGCCTCGCCAAGGAGAAGAGCGCGCGCTTCCTCCTCGCCTCCACCTCCGAGGTGTACGGCGACCCGCTCGTCCACCCGCAGAAGGAGGACTACTGGGGCAACGTGAACCCGATCGGCCCGCGCGGCGTCTACGACGAGGCGAAGCGCTTCGCCGAGGCGATCACGATGGCGTACCACCGGACGCACGGCGTGCAGACCCGCATCGTGAGAATCTTCAATTCGGTCCTCGCCGACGAGCCGGTGTTGTTCTTCAACGACGAGTCCGTGCACATCGAGGAGATCGAGAGATACTGCGACTCCATCGAAGCCGCCCCGCTGCGGGTACCCC
>JBKPBB010000048.1:0-9121 GCA_046744245.1 Thermodesulfobacteriota bacterium | reverse complement strand
GCGCTGCTCGCCGGCCCGCACCTCGCACGCGCGTACTACTGGCTCGTGAACGCGGGCTTCGCGACCGTGGCCGGCCTCCTCTTCTACGGCTACACCTTCGGGCGGCGCCAGCTCGCCGTCTCCCACCTCGAGGTCCCGGTGCGCGGCCTGCCGTCCACGCTGGACGGCCTCCGCCTCGTCCACCTCTCCGACCTGCACATCGGCGCGCACCTCGACCTGGCGGAGCTCGGCGAGCACGTCGAGCGTGTGAACGCCCTCGCGCCGGACCTGATCTGCGTGACCGGCGACCTGGTCGACCGGCCGGAGACCTGCGCCGAGGCCTTCCCGACTCTCGCCGGGCTGCGCGCACGCCACGGCGTGTTCGTGACCCTCGGCAACCACGACTTCTACGCCGGTGCGGACACCGTGACTGCCGCGCTCCGCCGCCTGACCCCGTTCCGCGTCCTGCGCGACGAGCGCGTCGAGGTCGCGATCGGCGGCGCCGTGCTGACGCTCCTCGGCATCGACGACCTGGGGCGCGACTGGGCCCGCGGCGTCCTCGAGCATCCCGCGCTCCCGCCGCTCGCCGCCGGCGTGCCCGCCGGCCGCCCGTTCATCGTGCTCTCCCACCGGCCGGACTGCTTTCCGCAGGCGGCGCGGCTCGGGGCCGCCCTCGTGCTCTCCGGCCACACGCACGGCGGCCAGCTCGCGCTCCCCTGGCCCGGGCGCCGGACCCGCAACCTGGCGGAGTTCATCAGCGCCTTCGACCGCGGCCTCTACCGGGACGGCGATGCGACCCTGTACGTGAACCGCGGCCTCGGCTTCACCGGGCAGAAGATCCGCCTCTTCACGCCGCGCGAGATCGCCTGCCTCACGCTGCGGGCGCGCTGACGCCGGCCGGGTCCGGTGTCAACCGAGCGCGCGCCGCCCGTAGCGGAAGCGCTGCGCCGCGGTCACCACCTCGAGGCCGGCATAGACGTACGCGGCCGCCCCGGCGAGGCGGGGCAAGGCCACCACGATCAGCGCGAACACGAGCCCCTCGCTGCGCTCGAGGAGCCCGGGCGGGTAGTGGATCACCTTGGCCGGGTGCCGCTCGCTGGCCGCGCCGACGGCGAGGAACACGCACAGGTTCACGTACCAGGTCGCGGCGAGGACGAGCGCGGGCAGATGCAGGTGGGGGCGCGGGACCGCGATGCCGAGCAGCACCGCCGCCTCGACCACGCGGTCGAACGTCAGGTCGAGCACGCCGCCCCAGGGCGTCGGGCCGGGCCCCAGGCGTGCGACCCGGCCGTCGACCGCGTCGAGCAGTCCCGAGACCGCGAGCGCGAGGAGCGCGAGCCACCCGCGGTCCAGCCAGAAGAGGGCGCCGGCCCCCACACCGCAGGCGAGCGCAGCATGGGTGAGCACGTCGGCCGCGACCCCGGCCGCCCCGAGCCGGCGGGCGAGCGCGTCGAGCAGCGCCGCGGGCGTGCTGCCCGGACGGGTGAGCAGGCTGTCGAGCATGGTCGCTCGCGCGGCGCGCAGGGTGGCCGCCCCCCAGGGGCGCAGTCAACCCCGGGCCGTCGGCCATGCGCTCCGCCGAACCGCCGCGACCCCGGAGCCCGGGCTTGCATCGGGCCACCCGGTCCTGCCACTAATTCCTCTCACGTACCCCCCCACCCAACGAAGGAGTCTGTCATGCGTGAAGCGGTGATCGTCGCGAGCTCGCGGACCGGGCTGGCCAAGTCCTTCCGCGGCTCCTTCAACCTGACGCGGCCCGACGACATGGCCGCCCACTGCGTCAAGGACCTGCTGAAGAAGGTCCCCCAGCTCGACCCCGCGGAGATCGAGGACGTGGTCATGGGGACGGGCTTCCCCGAGGGCCCGCAGGGCTTCAATGTCGGGCGCAACGTGGCCCTCCTCGCCGGACTGCCGGTCACGGTCCCGGGCGGCACGGTGAGCCGCTTCTGCTCCTCGGGCCTCAACGCCGTCATGGTCGCGGCGCACATGGTGCAGCTCGAGGGCTACGACGTCATCATCGGCGGCGGCCTCGAGTCGATCACCATGCTGCAGAACGACTTCAACAAGACGAACCTCTTCAACCCCTACTTCAAGGACCACCACAGCGCCATCTACATGCCCATGGGACAGACCGCCGAGATCGTGGCCGAGCGCTACAAGGTGAGCCGCGAGGCGCAGGACCGCTACGCGCTCCTCTCCCAGCAGCGCACCGCCGCCGCGCAGCGGGAGGGCAAGTTCAAGGACGAGATCGCGCCCATGAAGGCCACCATGGAGGTGACCGACAAGGCGACGGGCCAGAAGTCGCGCAAGGAGGTGGTCGTCGACCGCGACGAGTGCAACCGCCCCGACACCACGCTCGAGGGCCTCGCCAAGCTGCCCCCCGCCTTCAAGGAGGGCGGTACGGTGACGGCCGGCAACTCCTCCCAGTTCTCGGACGGCGCCTCGGCGACGCTCATCATGTCGGCCGAGCGTGCGAAGGCGCTCGGCGTGCGGCCGCTCGGCTTCTTCCGCGGCTGCGTGTTCGCGGCCTGCGAGCCCGACGAGATGGGGATCGGGCCGGTCTTCGCGGTGCCGAAGCTGCTCAAGCATGCGGGGCGCAAGCTCCAGGACGTCGACGTCGTCGAGCTGAACGAGGCCTTCGCCTCGCAGGTCGTCTACTGCCGCGACCGCCTCGGCATCGACCCCGAGCGGCTCAACCCGAACGGCGGCTCCATCTCCATCGGGCACCCCTACGGCATGACCGGCTCGCGCATGACCGGGACGCTGCTCCACGAGCTGCGCCGGCGGAAGAAGCGCTGGGGGATCGTCACCATGTGCATCGGCGGCGGCATGGGCGCGGCCGGGCTGTTCGAGGCGGCGAGCTAGGGCCATGAAGGCGCCCGCCGCGAAGAGCACCACCTCCAAAAAGACGAGAAAGGAGCCAGCCATGGCGGAGAGCGTGTACAAGATCATCGAGCTGGTCGGTACCAGCACCGACTCCTGGGAGAAGGCGGCCAAGGCGGCGGTCGAGCGCGCCTCGAAGACGCTGCGCGATCTCCGCATCGCCGAGGTGGCCCAGCTCGACATGCAGCTCGAGAGCGGCAAGGTGCTCGCCTACCGCGCCAAGGTGAAGGTGTCCTTCAAGTACGAGGGCGAGTGAATCGAGAGCGCACGCGGCCGCCGTCGCGTCGGCCGCGCGCCCGCTTCGCACCCTTCGAGCCGGCCGCAGGAACGGGCGGCGAGCGGAGCGGTGTGCGGTGAACGGGAGAGGAAAGGAGCCGAACGCCGATGCGAAGGATACTGCTGGGAGCGATGCTGGCCCTCGTGGCCGCCGTGGGGACGGCGCGCGCGGGCGGACCGGAGCTCAAGACGGACGAGGAGAAGACGCTTTACGCGCTCGGCCTGTGGGTCAGCGACAAGCTAGCGCCCTTCAGCCTGAGCGAGAAGGAGCTCGGGCTGGTCGAGGCCGGGCTCGCCGACGGGGTGCTCAAGCGGGAGAAGAAGGTCGACTTGAACACCTTCGGCCCGAAGCTGAACGAGCTCGCCAGCGTGCGCATGAAGGCGGGGGCCGAGGCCAACAAGAAGGCCGCGCAGCCCTTCCTCGAGAAGGCCGCGCGCGAGAAGGGCGCCAAGAAGACGGCCTCGGGGCTCGTCTACACGGAGCTCAAGGCCGGCAGCGGCGACGCGCCCAATGCGAGCGACACCGTCAAGGTGCACTACACGGGCACGCTCACCGACGGCACCGTCTTCGACAGCTCCGTGCAGCGCGGCGAGCCGGCGACGTTCCCGTTGAACGGCGTCATCAAGTGCTGGACCGAGGGGCTGCTGATGATGAAGGTAGGCGGCAAGGCGAAGCTCGTCTGCCCCTCCGACATCGCGTACGGCGATCAGGGGCGGCCGCCGCAGATCGGGCCGGGCGCACCGCTGGTGTTCGAGGTCGAGCTGCTCGAGATCGTGAAGAAGTAGCCCCCTGACCGCGCTCACGCGCTCAGCTTCCGGTATTTGATCCGGTGCGGCCGCTCGGCCTCGGCGCCGAGCCGGCGGCGGCGGTCGGCCTCGTAGTCCTGGTAGTTGCCCTCGAACCAGACGACGCGGCTCTCGCCCTCGAAGGCGAGGATGTGGGTGGCGATGCGGTCGAGGAACCAGCGGTCGTGGCTGATGATGACCGCGCAGCCCGCGAAGTCGACGAGCGCGTCCTCGAGCGCGCGCAGCGTGTCGACGTCGAGGTCGTTGGTCGGCTCGTCGAGCAGGAGGAGGTTCCCGCCGCTGCGCAGGAGCTTCGCCAGGTGGAGGCGGTTCCGCTCGCCGCCCGAGAGGTCCTTCACCTTCTTCTGCTGGTCGGGGCCGGTGAAGTTGAAGGCGGCGGCGTAGGCGCGCGAGTTGACCTCGCGCTTGCCGACCATGATGATCGGGCGACCGCCGTCGGAGAGCTCCTCCCACACGGTGTGCTCCCCGACGAGCGTCTCGCGGCTCTGGTCGACGTAGGCGAGGACCACCGTCTCGCCGATGCGGAGCGTGCCCGCGTCGGGTTTCTCCTGCCCCACGATCATGCGGAAGAGCGTCGTCTTGCCGGCGCCGTTCGGGCCGATCACGCCGACGATCCCGCCGCGCGGCAGGATGAAGCTGACGCCGTCCATGAGGAGCCGGTCGCCGTATCCCTTGCGCACGCCCTCCGCCTCGATCACCAGGTTGCCGAGGCGCGGGCCGGGCGGGATGGTGATGCGGACCGGCCCCTCCCGCCCCTC
This sequence comes from Thermodesulfobacteriota bacterium, assembly GCA_046744245.1. GTDB lineage: Bacteria > Desulfobacterota > Binatia > DP-6 > DP-6 > DP-6. The sequence continues at coordinate 4,418 of JBKPBB010000048.1, read as the reverse complement.
CCCCGCCTGGTCCTGGGCGAGCAGCTCCTCGTAGCGCGCGAGCCGCGCCTTGCCCTTCGCCTGGCGCGCGCGCGGCGCCATGCGCACCCACTCGAGCTCGCGCGCGAGGGCGCGCCGGCGCGCCGAGGCCTCCTTCTCCTCCTGCCCGAGGCGCCGCTCCTTCTGCTCGAGCCAGGAGGAGTAGTTGCCCTCCCACGGGATGCCGAAGCCGCGGTCGAGCTCGAGGATCCAGCCCGCGACGTTGTCGAGGAAATAGCGGTCGTGGGTGATCGCCACCACCGTGCCCGGGTACTCCTGGAGGTGGCGCTCGAGCCATGCCACCGACTCGGCGTCGAGGTGGTTGGTGGGCTCGTCGAGCAGGAGCAGGTCGGGCTGGCGGAGGAGGACCTGGCAGAGGGCGACGCGCCGGCGCTCGCCGCCCGAGAGCGTCGCCACGTCGGCGTCGCCCGGCGGGAGGCGGAGCGCGTCCATCGCCACCTCGAGCGTGCGGTCGAGCTCCCAGGCGTTGGCGGCGTCGATCGCGTCCTGCACCCGCGCCTGCTCGGCGAGCACCTTCTCCATCTCGGCGTCCGCGAGCGGCTCGCCGAGCTTCGTCGAGAGCTCCTCGAAGCGCGTGAGCAGCGCGCGCGTCTCGCCCACCGCCTCCTCGACGTGCTGGAGCACGTTCTTCGCCGGATCGAGCACCGGCTCCTGCGGCAGGTGGCCGATGCGGATGCCCGGGGCCGGCGCCGCGTCGCCCGCGAAGTCGTGCTCGACGCCGGCCATGATGCGCAGCAGCGTCGACTTGCCCGCGCCGTTCGCGCCGAGGACGCCGATCTTGGCGCCCGGGTAGAAGGCGAGCGAGATGCCCTTCAGGATCTCCTTGCCCTGCGGGGTGACTTTCCGCAGGTGCCGAATCGTGAAGATGAACTGCGGCGGCATGGCGGGCATGGGGGTAGCGCAGCGAGAGGAGAATTTCCACCGTCATCGAAGCGCGCTTCCGACGTCTCGGGCGCGATGCTAAGCGGGAGCATGGGCGCCACGGCGCGGCCGACCCCGCAGACCCTGGCGTACGCCGGCCTCTCGCTCGCGACCGTCGGCTGGGCGGCGGGGTTCGTCGCCGGGAAGCTCGCGCTCGGGGCGATGTCGCCACTCGTGGTCGCCGCCTGGCGCTACGCGGTGGCCGCGGCCATCCTCCTCCCCTTCGCGCTCCGCCAGCGCCCGGCCGACGGCCTCGGGCGCGCGGCCGGGCCACTCGCGCTCATGGTGGTGTGCGGCGGCGTGCTCTACCCGTGGCTCTTCCTCCTCGCCCTCTCGCGCACCAGCGCGACCAACACCGCGCTCCTGATCGCGCTCAACCCGGTGCTCACGCTCCTCTTCTCGCCGCTCGTGGGCGAGCGCCTCGACCGCCGTCGCCTGGCCGGCGTCCTGGTGGCGCTCGCCGGCGCCGCCACCGTCATCACACGTGGCGACCCGACGCACCTGTCGGCCCTGTCGCTCGGCTCGGGCGATCTCGTGGCGCTCGCCGCGGCGGCGACCTGGGCGGCCTTCAACCTGACCTCGCGCCACGTCGTCGGGCACCTGACCCCCGCCTTCACGAACTGCGTCATCTATGCGCTCGGGGCCGTGGCGCTCTACGTCCTCGGCAGCGGCGATCGCCCGTGGGCCCAGCTGGCGGCCGCCACCCCGACCGCGGTAGCGGGCGTCGTCATCATGGCCGTTCTCTCCTCGGTCATCGCGGGTCAGTTCTTCCTGGTCGGAGTGCGCACGGTCGGCGTCGGCCGCACGGTCGTGTTCGTCTACCTGGTGCCGGTCCTGACCGCGCTCCTGTCGACGACGCTCCTGGGCGAGCAGTTCCTCCCGGCGCAGGCGGTGGGCGGCGCCACCGTGCTGGCGGGCGTGTACTGGACGACGCGCGCCGTCGGCTGAGCCCGGCAAGGTCGCGCCCGCCAGCCATAGGTGCGTGCGAGCAGCGGACCCAGATACGTCGGAGGCCGAGCGCGAGAGCGCTCGAGCTGCGCGCGGCGGGAGCCGCGCGGGAGTTGACCTGGGGCGCGCGGCGCGAGCCGCGCGGGCGTTTGTACGCAGGGCGCGCAGCGCCCGAGCACTGGACGGGCCCCCAGAGTCAAATGTGCAGCGCGCGCTTGGCCACTGCGAGCGCCGCTTCCTTGACCGCCTCGGGCAGCGTCGGATGGGCGTGCACGGTGCGCGCCACGTCCTCGGCGCTGGCGGCGAACTCGACCGCGAGGGCCGCCTCGGCGATCAGGTCCGAGGCGCGCGGGCCCAGGATGTGGAGGCCCACGATGCGGTCGGTCTTCGCGTCGGCGAGCACCTTCACGCCGCCCTCGGTCTCGGCGAGGCAGCGGGCGCGGCCGTTGGCCATGAAGGGGAAGGCCCCGACGCGCACCTCGAGCCCGCGATGCGCGGCGTCCTCCTCCGAGAGCCCGACGCTCGCCAGCTCGGGCCAGGTGTAGACGACGCTCGGGACGGCGTCGTAGTTCACGTGGCCGGCGAGGCCGGCCATCAGCTCGACCGCGGCGATGCCTTCCTCCTGGGCCTTGTGCGCGAGCATGGGCCCCCGGATCGCGTCGCCGATCGCGTACACGCCCGGCACGCTGGTCTCGAAGCGCTCGCTCACCGTGACGCGGCCGCGCTCATCGAGCGCGATGCCCGCCTCGCGGGCGCCGAGGCCCTCCACGTACGGCCGGCGGCCGATCGCGACCAGGACGACGTCGGCCTCTTCCACCGACGTCCGGCCCTTCGACTCGAGCGTGACGCGCACGCCGCGCTCGGTGCGCTCGGCGCGGGTCGCCGAGGCCTCGAGGCGGAAGACGAGGCCCTGCTTCTCGAGCGCCCGCCTGAGCTGCACCCCCATGCCGCGGTCCATGGTGGGCACGATCGCGTCCAGGAACTCGACCACCGTGACCTTGGCGCCGAGCCGGCTCCACACCGACCCCAGCTCGAGCCCGACGGCGCCCGCGCCGATGACGAGCAGGCGCTCCGGCACGCGCGCGAGCGCGAGCGCCTCGGTCGAGCTCACGATGCGCTCGCCGTCGAAGGGGAGGCCGCCGAGCGGCGTCGGCTCGCTCCCGGTCGCGATCAGCACGCGCTCGGCCTCGAGCGTGCGCTCGCCGACGATCACCCGCCTCCCCTGCTCGAGACGCGCCGTCCCCGCCACCCACTCGACCTTGTTCTTCTTGAAGAGGCCCGCCACCCCCTGCGTGAGCCCGCGCACCACCTTGTCCTTGCGCGCCATCATCGCGGGCAGGTCGAGCGCCACGCCGCTCGTCTTGATGCCGTGGGCGGCGAGGCCGACCTGCGCCTGGCGGTAGAGCTCGCTCGAGTCGAGCAGGGCCTTCGACGGGATGCAGCCGACGTTGAGACACGTGCCGCCGAGCGCCTCGTCCTTCTCGACGCAGGCGACGCGCATACCGAGCTGCGCGGCGCGCAGCGCGGCGACGTAGCCGCCCGGGCCGGCGCCGATCACGATCAGGTCGAAGCGCTCGGCCGGCATCAGACGTCGAGCAGCAGGCGCTCCGGGTCCTCGAGGCGCTCCTTCACGCGCACGAGGAAGGTCACCGCCTGCTCGCCGTCCACCAGGCGGTGGTCGTAGGAGAGCGCCACGTACATCATGGGCCGGATGACGATCTGGTCGTCGGCCACCACCGGCCGCTTCTCGATCTTGTGCATGCCGAGGATCGCGCTCTGCGGCGGGTTCAGGATGGGTGTGGAGAGGAGCGAGCCGTAGACGCCGCCGTTGGAGATGGTGAACGTGCCGCCGGCGAGGTCGTCGAGCTTGAGCTTGCCGTCGCGCGCGAGGCCCGCCAGCCGCGCGATCTCGCGCTCGATGTCCGCGAACGACATGCGCTCGGCGTGGTGGAGCACGGGAACGACGAGGCCGCGCTCCGTCCCCACCGCCACCCCGAGGTGGACGAACTTCTTGTAGATGATGTCGTCGCCGCGGATCTCGGCGTTGACCACCGGGATGTCGCGCAGCGCCGCGATGCAGGCGCGCGCGAAGAACGACATGAAGCCGAGCCCGATGCCGTGCTGCTTCTGGAAGCGCTCCTTGTGCTCGGCGCGCAGCGCGATCACCGCGCTCATGTCGAGCTCGTTGAAGGTGGTGAGGATGGCCGCGGTTTGCTGCGCCTGGACGAGGCGCTCGGCGATCCGCCGCCGGATCGGGCTCATCGGCACCCGCTCCTCGCCCTCGGCGAGGGCGGCGGACGGCTTCGGCGCCGCCGGCACGTCGATCCGGACGGGCCGCGCGCTGCGCTCGAGGTACGCCAGCACGTCCTCCTTGGTGAGCCGCCCGCCCTTGCCGGAAGCCGGCACCAGGGTCGGATCGAGATCGTGCTCGGCGAGGAGACGGCGGACGGCCGGGCTGAGCGGTCCCACGCCGCGCGCGGCGACGGGCTCCGCCTCGGCCTCGGCGGGGG
>JBKPBB010000320.1:0-1815 GCA_046744245.1 Thermodesulfobacteriota bacterium | reverse complement strand
CGCCTTCTGCTCGTCGCCGGCCATCGCCTGCGCGGTGAGGGCGATGATGCGCACGCTGTCGCCGCCGTCCATCTCGCGGATGCGCTTGGTGGCCTCCCAGCCGTCCATGACCGGCATCTTCAGGTCCATGAAGATCAGGTCCGGGAGATCGGCGCGCACGGCTTCGATCGCCTGCTGGCCGTTGGCGGCCTCGCGGATGTCGAACTGGCCGATCTTGCGCAGGCGGTAGACGAGGATGCGGCGATTGTCCTCGTTGTCCTCGACCACCAGTATCTTCTTCAGCATCGCACTTCCTCTCTTGCGGGCGCCCGCTCCACCCGGCCAGTATGCTGCCCGCGACGCAGACTCTCAACCCGAGGTCGCGTCGCGGCGTCACGAATTTGACATGCCGGACGCCATCCGATTAGCTCCGCGCGATGCCGGTCCGGACGCGCTTCGCGCCGAGCCCCACCGGCGCGCTCCACATCGGGAGCGTGCGCACCGCGCTCTTCAGCTACCTCTTCGCGCGCCACCACGGCGGCGTGTTCGTGCTGCGCATCGAGGACACGGACCGCGAGCGCTCGACCGAGGAGTCGACGCGCGCCATCCTCGAGGGCCTCGGCTGGCTCGGCCTCACCTGGGACGAGGGCCCGTACCACCAGAGCGAGCGCCTGGCCCTCTACCGTACGCGCGCCGAGGCGCTGCTCGCCGCCGGAGCCGTCTATCGCTGCTGGTGCACGCCCGAGGAGCTCGAGGCGCGCCGGCAGGCCGCGCTCGCCGCGGGCCGGCGTCCCGCCTATGACCGCACCTGCCGTGACCGCACGGCGCCGCCCGCGGGCCGCGCCGCCCACGCGCTCCGCTTCCGCATCCCGCTCGAGGGTGAGACCGTCATCGACGACCAGGTGAAGGGCCGGGTCGTGTTCCAGAACGCCGAGCTCGACGACTTCATCATCGTGCGCTCGGACGGCATGCCGGTCTACAACTTCTGTGTGGTGGTCGACGACCACGACATGCGGATCACGCACGTGATCCGCGGCGACGACCTCCTCGCCAGCACGCCGCGCCAGGTGCTCCTCTACCGCGCCTTCGGCGCCGCGCCGCCCGCGTTCGCCCACGTGCCCCAGATCCTGGGGCTCGACAAGTCTCGGCTCTCGAAGCGACATGGCGCGACCTCGGTGCTCGCCTACCGGGAGATGGGCTACCTGCCTGACGCGGTAGTCAATTATCTGGCCCGCCTGGGGTGGTCGCACGGCGACCAGGAGCTGTTCAGCCGCGAGGAGCTCATCGCCCACTTCTCCCTAGAGAACGTCGGCAAGTCGGCGGGAATCTTTAACCCCGAGAAGCTCGAGTGGGTGAATTTCCAGTACATGAAGGCGACCCCGGCGCCGGCGCTGGCCGACCTCGTGGCGCCCTTCCTCGAGCGCGCCGGCCTCCCCGTCCCAGCGGACCGCGCCTGGCTCGCGCGCGTCGTGGAGACGCTCCGCGAGCGCGCCAAGACGCTGGTCGAGCTGGCGGAGTTCTGCCGCTTCTACCTGGTCGACACGATCACGCCCGACCCGAAGGCCGCGGCCAAGCACCTGACGCCGGCGGTCGCGCCCGCGCTCGCCGACCTCTGCCAGCGCCTCGCCGCGCTCCCGCACTGGGACGCGGCCGCCATCGAGGGGGCGTTCCAGGCCACGCTCGCCGCCCACGGGCTCAAGCTGGGCGCGCTCGCACAGCCCGTGCGCGTCGCGGTGACCGGCGGCACGGTGAGCCCGGGCATCTACGAGGTGCTCGACGTGCTCGGGCGCGAGCGCACGCTCGCACGACTCGCCGCGGCGGTGCCGCGATCTTGAC
>JBKPBB010000075.1:0-2068 GCA_046744245.1 Thermodesulfobacteriota bacterium | reverse complement strand
ATGCCGACCCATGGGTCGGCCGTCCCGAAGTCCGTCGTGAGCGTGATCAGCGCCATCAGCGGCGGCGCGCGAGCGCCTCCTCCGCGGCCGCCCACAGGAGGGGAACCATGATCTCGTGATGGCCCGTCAGCTGGATGCCGCGGCCGCCCGCTCGGGTGGGCCGCCCGACGACGTTCACCGCCGGCCGGTAGTGGCGGTTGAAGTCCATGTCGATGGTGGTGAGCTCGCGCACGGGGTGGCCCACGTTGCGCGCCAGGTTGAGCGCCTTGACGAACACTTCCGGCAGGACGACGGCCGAGCCCAGATTGAGGTAGACTCCGCCCGCCAGCCGCGCCACCACACCCGCGAGCAGGTGGAAGTCGCGCAGGCTCCCCTCGCCGATCGCGGCCCCGTCGGCGCTCGGATGCATGTGGATGATGTCGGTGCCGATCGCCACGTGCGCGGTGGCCGGGATGCCGGCGCGCGCCGCCGCGGCGAGGATGCTGGTGCGGTGAAAGGGGAGGCGCGCGCGCAGGATCGCGTCGCCGATCGCGCGTCCGAGCCCGAGCCCGGCCGCGACGCCCTCGCGTGTGGCGCGGTTCAGGAACTCGCCGGTCTCGCGCGCCATCCCGAAGGTGCCGCGCTCGAGGCCGGGGCCGACGTCTTCGGAGGTGCGGCCGTTCCAGGCGAGCTCGAAGTCGTGCACCAGGCAGGCGCCGTTCATCGCCACGGCCGCGAGGCGGCCGCGCTCGATCAGGTCGACGATCGTGGGCCCGAGCCCGACCTTGATCGGGTGCGCGCCCATGCCGAGGACGACCGGGCGGCCGCGGCGGAGCGCCCTCGCGATGCGCTCGACGGCGCCGCGGAGATCGCGCGCGGCCAGGATGTCCGGCAAGCGGGCGACGAGCCCGCGCACCGTCATCCCCGCCCGCACCGGGCGACCGAGGCTCCGAGCGGCCACCAGGCTCTGCCGCCGGGCGAGCGGCACGGTGCGCACGCGCGACACGTCGAGCGGGACGAGGGCGCGGCTCCGACGCCGCGGGCGTCTCACCTACGACTCCCCGAACAGGCGGCGATCGACGAGCTCGCAGAGCACGTGCCCGATCAGGATGTGCGTCTCCTGGATGCGCGCCGCGTGCGTGCTCGCGGACACGCGCAGGCAGAGGTCGACCAGGCCGGCGAGCGTCCCGCCGTCGCCGCCGGTGAGCCCGATGGTCTCGATGCCGAGCGCCCGGCACGCCTCGACCGCGCGCAGCACGCTCGGCGAGCGGCCGCTGGTGGAGATGGCGAGCGCGACGTCACCCGGGGCGCCGAGCGCACGCACCTGGCGCGCGAACACCTCGTCGTAGCCGTAGTCGTTGGCGATGGCGGTGAGCGCCGAGCTGTCGGTGGTGAGCGCGATGGCACGAAGCGGCTGCCGTTCGCGCTGGAAGCGTCCGACGAGCTCCGCCGCGAGGTGCTGCGCGTCGGCGGCGCTGCCGCCGTTGCCGAAGAGGAGGAGCTTCCGCCCCCCGGCGAGCGCCTCGGCGACCAGGTCCACGGCGCGCGCGAGCGCATCGCCGTTCTCCTCCAGGAACACCTCGCGGGCGCGCGCGCTCGCTTCGAACAGCGCCCGGATGGCCGTCTGGCTGGAGCTCGAGCGCGCGCGGGGCGTCGCCATGCGGGTCCGAGGATCGTAGGCGCGGGTCCCGGGGCAGTCAAGGAAGCGCGCGCGGGCGAGTGTGTTGCGAGGCGAGGACGAGTGCGCTACGGTCTCGGGCCGTTGCGGGCGTAATTCAGTGGTAGAATGCCAGCTTCCCAAGCTGGACGTCGCCGGTTCGACCCCGGTCGCCCGCTCTCTCTAAGGGCCGTGAGTCGTCAGGGCTTTTTCTTTTGGCCCCTCCGAGCGGCCCGGTAGCAGCAGCGATTTCTCAATCGCGGAAGTCTCGAAACGACGCGGACTTAAGTATTGAGAAATACGATATTCGCGAATCAGCGCCGCGGAAAGTTGCTACCGCTTTTGCTACCGCGTCCGGCGGGATCGTCGCACGGAGTGTCTCATGAGCGGCCGCTACTGCTGCTGGCCAGGCCCCAGTCTGTAGAGGTACCA
>JBKPBB010000243.1:0-8822 GCA_046744245.1 Thermodesulfobacteriota bacterium | reverse complement strand
ACGGCGCGCCGTTTCGTGGAGGACGAGTATCTCCCCCTGGTGACCGAGGCATTCCGCGAAGGCCGCTTCCCGATGCAGGTCGTCCCGCGCCTCGCCGAGCTCGGCTTCTTCGGCTCGACGCTGCCCGAGGAGTACGGCTGTGCAAACCTCGGCCATGTCGCCTACGGTCTCATCAACCAGGAGCTCGAGCGCGGCGACAGCGGGCTTCGCTCCTTCGCGAGCGTCCAGTCGGGTCTCGTGATGTACCCCATCTTCACCTTCGGATCGGAGGACCAGCGTCGCGAATGGTTGCCGCGGCTGGCGAGCGGCCGCGCCATCGGCTGCTTCGGGCTCACGGAGCCCGACTTCGGCTCGAACCCGGGCGGCATGCGCACCACCGCCCGCCGCGAAGGCGACGAGTACGTCCTTGACGGCACCAAGCGCTGGATCACGAACGGCGACATCGCCGACGTCGCGGTAATCTGGGCGAAGCTGCGCGAGGGCGGCACGGAAGGGGTGCACGGGTTCGTCGTCGAGCGCGGCCGCCCGGGGTTCTCGACGCGCGAGATGCAGGGGAAGTTCAGCCTCCGCGCCTCGATCACCTCCGAGCTCTTCCTCGAAGGCTGCCGCATCCCGGTCGAGAACCGGCTGCCGAAGACGGGCACGATGCGCGGTCCGCTCTCCTGCCTCTCGCAGGCGCGCTACGGGATCGCGTGGGGCGCGCTCGGCGCCGCGAGCGCCTGCTACGACTGCGCGCTCAAGTATGCGCGGGAACGGATCATGTTCACGAAACCGATCGCCGCCTACCAGCTCGTGCAGCGGAAGCTCGTGACGATGATCACCGAGCTCACGAAGGGCCAGCTCCTCGTGCTCCGTCTCGGGCGCCTGAAGGAGCAGGGGACCGTCCGCCCCGAGCAGATCAGCATGGCGAAGATGAACAACGTGCGGATCGCGCTCGACGTCGCCCGGGAAGCCCGCGACATCCTCGGCGCCAACGGGATCATCGACGAGTATCCCGTGATCCGCCACATGCTGAACCTCGAGACCGTGAATACCTACGAGGGGACGGAAGACGTCCATCGGCTCATCATCGGGAAGGACATCACCGGACATGACGCGTTCAGCTGAGGCGGGGAGGCCTCAGGGCCGGCGGCGCTTCCCGGCTACGCGCGTTCCGGTGCCATGTGCTCCGCGCGGATCGGCGCGCCCATCTCGGTGAACAGCCGCTGCGCCTCGCGCAGCTCGCGCTCGCGTCCCGCTGAATCGCCACCGAGCTCCGCCAGCCGGGCGCGCTCGATGTGGATGAACGGCGCGAAGGCACACGCGCCGGTGACCTCCACGAGCGCCGTCGCCTGGTCCAGCGCGGAGCGGACAGTTGGCGCCGCATCGGCACGCTCGGCCGCGAGAAGGCCGCGAGCGTGAGCGAGGTGCGCGCGTGTCTCCGACAGCGGTCGACGGAGGCTTCGGGCCAGGGCGAGGGCGGTTTCGGCCGTGGCGAGGGACGCCGCGGGGTCCCTGGCGCCGAGCTGTGCCTCGGCGAGAAGGGCGGTCGAGTCCGACTCGACCAGGGGCGGCGCGTGCAGCTCACGGAGGGCGGCGAGGACCGCCGTCAGCGCCTCGATCGCTTCATGCCACCGGCGGTTTGCGACATAGGCGTGCCCGAGCGCGCTGAGCGCGAGCGCACGCAGCCATTTGCTGCCGCTGGCTTCGGCGCGCTCGACCGCCCGGCGCGCGTGCACCAGCGCCTGCTCGGCCTCGCCCAGGAGATCGCACGGCATCACCTGGCAGAGTTGGGCGAACGTCAGCAGATTGCCATCCCTCCGTTCGCGCGCCAGCTCGATCGCCTGCTCCATCGCTCGGGCACCGTCCGCGGGGCGGCCGAGATAGGCGAGCGCGTTGCCGCGCTGGACGAGCAGCAGGCCGTACGGGCTCTGGCCTGGCTCGCTCTCCAGCTCGGGGCGGCCGCGGCCGAGCACCAGCGCCTCGTCGCTCGTCGCGAGCGCTTCCCGCAGGCGTCCTGCGATGACGAGGGCTCTCGTCAGCGGCACGCGAGCCAGGAAGCGAAGAAACGCACTACCCGACCGGTCGGCGAGCCGGAGGCTCTCCCGGAAATGGACGTCCGCCTCGTCCACCCGGCCCGCAAACGTGAGCGAGTTGGCATAGACGTTGAGGAGCCGTACGCGCGGCCCCGGATCTTCCAGCCGCGCCGCCCGCGCCATGCCCTCGGCGAAGAGCGCCGTGGCGTCCTCACCGGAGCCGACGGGGACGCTGTCGACGAGGTGCCGGCACGCGCGCACGTGGAGCGCGAGCGACTCCTGGGACTCCGGGGCCGTCGCCAGAAGCTCGCGTACCCGCCGCCAGTGGCGCACCATCTCACCCCGATCACGCACGGCGAGCCAGTCCGCGGCGCGCTCGTGCCAGCGGGCAGCCACGAGGGGCTCGCGCGCACGCTCCCAGTGATGGGCCAGGAGTGCCGCGCGCTCCGCGAGCCGATCGGAATACAGGGCCTCGATGGCGCGCGCGACTGCGCCATGAGTCCGCGCACGCCGCTCGGCGAGCTGCGAGTGGTAGGCGACCTCCTGCGTCAGCGCGTGCTTGAAGGAGTACTCGACCTCCGGATAGAGGGCCGCCTCGAACAGGAACTCGCCCGCAATGAGCGCCCGGACGGCGGAGGCGAGCTCGCCCTCAGGGAGATCCGCGATGCGCCGCAGCACCGCATCCGGCAGCTCGCGGCCGACCACCGCCGCGGTCTGGAGCACGGCTTTCTCGCGCTCAGGCAGCCGGTCGATGCGAGCCGCCAGGACGGCCTGGACCGTGGGCGGGATCGCGAGCTCCTCGACGGGTCGCACGAGCCGATAGGCGCCCCTCGTCCCGACCAGGCTTTCCGTCTCGATGAGCGCCTGCACCACCTCCTCGATGAAGAAGGGATTTCCGCCGGTGCGCTCGGGGAGACGCTCGGTCAGTGGCACGACCGACGGATCGGTGCCGAGCAGATCACGCAGCAGCTCGGCGAGAGCCTCGGCGCCGAGGGGCTGGAGCGCGAGCTGCCGATACTGTGGGCTCTGCATCCACGGCGCGTGGTAGCCGGGGCGGAATGTCGTCAGCCGGAGCGTCGGCGTGTGCGGGGTGAGCTCTTCGAGTGCGGCGAGCATCGCGTCACTTGCCGCGTCGAACCAGTGTAGGTCCTCGAGGAGGAAGGCCCAGAACTCTCCACGCCGGGAGCGGAGCTGCAGGAGGCGTTTCTGGATGTCGAAGACCTCGCGCTGCATCGCCTCCGGAGTGAGCCGCGGCGCGGGCCGCGCGCGGTCGGGGACCCCGAGGAACTCGAACAAGATCGGAAGCGCCTCGTGCAGCTGCGGATCGATCAGGAGCAAGCGCCCGGCGATCTTCTGGCGCGCCATGTCATCGCCGTCCTGCTCCGTGACGCCGAAGGCGTTCCGCATGAGCTCCATCCAGGGGAGCAGCGGGATCGTCTTCCCGTGCGCCACCGCGTGGGCCTCGATGAACGGGATGCCCCGTGCCCGACAGCGCTCCGCGAACTCGTGGCACAGCCGGCTCTTGCCGACGCCGGGCTCGCCGACGACGCCGACGATCTGGCCCTCGCCTGCGAGCGCGCGTTCGAGGCTCGCCTCGAGGGCCGCCATCTCCGGCGCGCGACCGACGAAGCGCGAGAGGCCGCGGGCCCGGGAGACGTCGAACCGCGTGCGGAGCCGGCCGGCGCCCTCGAGCTCGTAGAGCCGTATCGGCTCGGTCATGCCCTTCACCCGGGAGGGTCCGAGATCGCGCACGCTGAAGAACCCCGTGACGAGCTTCGCCGTGCGTTCGGTGAGCAGCGGCTTGCCCGGCTCGGCGAGCTGCTCCATCCGCTGCGCGAGCCCCACCGTGTGCCCGAGCGCCGTGTAGTCCATGCGGAGGTCGTCGCCGATCCTGCCCACCACGACCTCGCCCGAGTTGAGCCCCATGCGGACCGCGAAGTTGAACCCCCGCGCTGTCCGCAGCTCGTCGGCATAGCGCCGCACCTCGTCGCGGAGATGGAGCGCCGCCCAGCAGGCGCGCTGGGCGTGGTCCTCGTGCGCGATCGGGGCGCCGAAGAGCGCCATGATGCCGTCCCCGGTGTACTGGTTCACCGTCCCCTCGAAGCGATGCACGCCCTCGGCGAGGACCTGGAAGAAGCGGTCCATGATCCGGTGCCAGTCCTCGGGGTCGAGCTGCTCGGCGAGCTCCATCGACCCCTTCACGTCGGCGAAGAGGACCGTCACCTGCTTGCGCTCGCCCTCGAGGGTCTTGCGCGAGGTCAGGATCTTCTCCGCGAGGTGCTGTGGCGTGTAGGTCGCGGGAGCCTGCTCGGCGGGCGAGGGCGCAGCCAGACCCAACGGGGCGCCGCAGTTGCCGCAGAACTTCTCGCCGGGGTCTGCTGGGGTGCCGCACGCGGCGCACGCTCGTCCGAGGCGAGCGCCGCATTCCGTGCAAAAGCGGCGTTCGGGACGATTGCCGTGACCGCACGAGGGACACGGGATTCCCGGCTGCGTTTCCACGACTCCTTCGCGCCAGTGGCGCCGCCGGAGCTTGTCGTCCACCGGCGAGCGGTCTGTCAACGGCTCCCGAGGCCGCCCAGGTCAGCCCACAGAGCTATGCCGCCAAGGCGCGGCGTGCCATGCAGGCCATGCTGACCATGAAGCGGATCGACATCGCCGTGGTTGAGCGAGCGGCGGAGGGCGAACCCGTCAGCTGAGGGCTGGGCGCCGGCGCCGCTTCACGCGAACGCCGGCGCCAACTCGCCCTCTAGGCTCGGGGTTGCGGCTTCATGACCGCGAGCACTGCGCCGGTCGGATCCTGCAGCACACCGAAGCGGCCGACGCCCGGGATGTCCTCGGCACCCACTTGGATCGTGGCCCCGAGCTTCCTGGCCCGCGCGATCGCCGCGTCGGGGTTGTCGACGAAGACGTAGGGCAGCCAGTGTGGTGGCACACCGGCCGGCAGGAAGCTCGTCACACCGCCGCGGTCGACCCCCCTCTGGGACAGGATGTGGTAGGTGCCGCCGGGGCCCATGTCCATCGCGCGGTGAGAGAACCCGAGGACCTTCTCGTAGAACGAGAGAGCCCTGGTGGGATCGCTGGTGTGCAGCTCGTTCCAGAAGAAGTGACCGGGCATCGCCGGCGCGTCCGCGGGATCGCCCGTGGTGTTCCGGAACGGGCACAACTCGGCCCCCAGCGGGTCGGCGATCCGCGCCGTCCGGCCGACGTTCGGGAGATCGTACGGCGCCTCGACCACCCTCCCGCCGTTGGCGGCGGCCGCCTTCGCGGTCGCATCGACGTCCTCGACCGAGACGTACGAGATCCAGTGCGACGTCTGACGGTCGCTCTTCGGCGCCGCGTAGCCGCCGATCATCGTGTCGGCCGTCTCGCCGGCACAGATCATCTCGTAGGTGGTGTTGCCCATCGGGAAGGGCATCGTCTTCCACCCGAGCACCTCGCCATAGAACGCCTGCGCCCTCTTGGCGTCGCGGGACACGAGCTCGAACCACACGAACTTTCCGGGGAGCAGCTTACGATCGGGCATGATGTTTCTCCTTTCACCCTAGAGTCGAACGACACCGGCCGAAAACGACATCCTCGACCAAACGTGATCCCCACGCCAGGCGCTAGGGCGCACGGGGTGCTGGGGAGCACGTCCTGCCACCCAGGGTGAACGCGAATACCCCGAGCGGCAGGCAGCGGCCGACGACGGCCGGCCTCCGTCCGTCGGTGGGGTAAGGCTGGGGCTAGCTAAAGAAGGGAGCGCAGGACGCGCACCGCATGGCCGGTCTGAACGGCCAGAGCGTTCGCAAGGGCCGCGCCGGCCATGCTCCTCACCGCGGGCGACCGGAGCCGCCGCTCGAGCCGTGTCAGGAGACGCACCGCCCGGCGGAGCCGCGAGATCGCACGGTGATGTCTGCCGAGTCCGAGATCCTGCTCGGCGAGCAGAGCCAAGCCCTTCCCGCCCGACGCGAGCCCGGCGAGCGCCGCCTCGACGGCGCCGGCCGGAACCTCGCGGTCGATCGCGGTGATCAGGGCGTCGAGTTCTGCCTCCACCGCGGTGAGCGAGGGCGGGGCAGGCGCGGGATTGCCGATGTACCGAGCGAGCGCGAGCTCCGTACCGGACTGGCCGGCAACGACGATGTTCCCGTTCGCCTGTGCCGCACCGGCGTTCGCCTGGTCGTGCCCGGCCGAGAAGTTCGTCGTCATGGTACCGCCGGTCCCGAACGCGGCATCGAGAATGCCAGCCGCGGTGTACTGCGCGAGCGCGAAGCTGCCCCCCGTGCCGGCGGTAGTCGAACCAACCGCGACCACGTCGCCAGCGGGGGTGAGAAGGAGGCCGGTGGCGACGTCGTCGCCACCGAAGTCCGTGGTCGTGGCACCCCCGGCGCCGAACGTTCCGTCGAGCGTGCCGTCGCGGTTGTACCGCACGAGCGCGAAGTCGCCGGCGCCCCCGCGCCGGCTGACGCCGGCGGCGACGAGCTTACCGTCGGGCTCGAGCACGAGGTGCGTCGCGGCGTCGTCGCCAGACAGGTCGGTCGTCACGACCCCTCCCGCGCCGAAGCCTGCGTCGAGCGTCCCGTCGGGCAGGTACCGCACGAGCGCGAAGTTGCTGACGCCTCCGCGCCGGGTGACGCCGGCAGCGACGAGCCTGCCGTTGGGCTCGAGCATGAGGGCCCTCGCGGCGTCGTCGCTGCCGATAGCCGTCGTCACCGCGCCGCCGGAGCCGAAGGTCTCGTCGAGTGCCCCGTTCGGCATGTAGCGGACGAGCACGAACTGCCCGCCGGTCCCGTTGTCCGTCACGCCCGCCGCGACCAGCTTTCCGTCCGGCTGCACCACCAGTGCGTTCGCCTGGGCGGTCCTGCCGACGTTCGTCATGACCTGACCGCCGAAGCCGAACGACCCATCGACCGCACCGCTCGCACGAAACCGGGCGAGCGCGAAGGCGTTGGCGCTTCCGCCGGCGACGACCACCCGGCCATCCGGCTGAAGCGCGACGGCGCGTGCGACGTCATTGACACCAGAGAACGTCGTGATCACGACGCCTTCGCTGCCGAACGACGCGTCGAGCACTCCATTCGCGGTCCAGCGCGTGACGGCAACCATCGGATTTCCGCTCCCTTCCGCCGAGCCTGCCGCGATCAGCTTCCCGTCCGGCTGGACGAGGAGGGCGCGGGCGACGGTCGCCGCGACGGTCACTGCCAGTCCGTTGGTGCCGAATCCGAGGTCGAGTTGCCCCGCACCGCGGACAGGCGTCGCCGGCAGGACCAGCAGCGCGGCTGCGAGAAGCCCGAGGCGCGCAGCTCGATTGGTCGTCACCGCAATCTCCCTTCATGAGTCACGGTGGCCTTCTCCTCTTCGGGACGGGCTCCTCGCCCGCTCGCCAACAGAAAGGTAAGCAACTTGCATGCCGGCGTGGGTCGTCGACGGCGATGCGTTCACATCACGGCGCGAGCATGGACGGCTGTCGCCGATGCCGGAGCGACGTGCCGACATGTCGGCACGTGCCGGGATGCCGGCAGGCTGCTCAGGGCGCGCGCCTCGATGTGACAGGGCCGTCCGGCGGTTGCGTCGCCTAGCTTAGCTAGAGCCGCCAGGCGACCGGGCGGGAGGGATCCGGCTCGAAGGCGCCCGTGCGAATGCGCCGTGCGAGCGGCTCGTCCAGCACCGGCAGCGCCTGGACGCAGCGAGGCGGGAGCCGGGCTCAACAGCCGGAGCTCGTACCAGCGAGTCTCCCGGTCCCGATCGCCCGGAGTGAACCGATCTGGATAACGCCTTCGACGACGACGAGCACGACCACGACGACGACTCAGCCGACGACCACCACCACGACCACGACAGCCTCCACGACCACGACGTCGACCGCCTACCCCACGACCACGACGACACATGCGCCGACCACGACCACGCTGCAGGCGATGGCGCTGTGCGAGATCGTGGGAGCCTCGGTATGCGACGATGGCGATCCGTGCACCGTCGATAGCTGCGTACCCCGTCGAGGTTGCGTGTCGACGCCGGCTTCGGGCTTCGCCAGCGTCACGTGCACGTGCGGGCGCGTGGGCCCCGTCGCCTGCGCCGACCAGCCGCTTCCGGCATCGATCGGTCCCCGACAGGAGCGCGCCTGCAGCTTCTTCGATGACGCAGCCGGCACGACGGATCGCACGCTGGCGCTGAGACGTCTCAGAAAAGCCGTGAGGACTCTCAAGGAGTCGATCACCATCGTGTCGAAGGCCCGCAAGAACGGCATCTCCCGCGACTGCGCCGGCGCGCTGAAGGGCGAGCTGCGCGATGCGAAGGATCGCGCGGAGCGGTTGCTGGGCACGCTCGGCAAGCCCCGTGGCTGAGGCCTCCGATCTGTCCGGACGACACCGGCCGACCCGGGTAAGGAGCGCGTGCCGATCACCTCGCGATCCCCCTTACGGGCTCGCCCCTGGGAACTGCTGCCGGCTGCGTAGGTCAGCCCGGCGACGCTGAGGCCACGGCGGGTCCCGGGCCCGTATTGCGTTATCCCGTTTCTGCTACCGCCGAAAAACCTTTGCGCCGCAAGGGCCCAGAAAGCTTCCCAAGCTGGACGTCTTCGGTGGTTCCGGATCAGCCGCCGTGATTCCCATTAAATATCAGATAGTTGGCTGTAATCCACCGCGCTTCAGCGGGGGCGGTCCATAACCCCCTTCGATCGTGTCCTCGACCCGGCCGGGATCGACACCCGCCTGCGGATGAGGCGAGGTCGTGAGGCGACAGACGCGGGTCGATTAGTGGGCGCCAAATTGGAACAGGATCTTGCCGCTGCGATTCGATGTCAAAGATCGCTCGAACGCCTCCTTGAAC
>JBKPBB010000372.1:0-2520 GCA_046744245.1 Thermodesulfobacteriota bacterium | reverse complement strand
CGCCGCCGCCGCGAGCGCCGCCCCCACCACCACGACCCTCAGCCCGGAACCCGTCCAGCGCATCATGTCGACTTCCCGGGCTGCTTCTGCTCGTTTTTCTTCTTCTCATCGAGCAGCTTCTGCCGCTCGGTCTCGTCGAGGAAGCGGAAGGTGGTCGCAGTGCAGGCCGCGTCGAGCAGCATCCGCTCCCCCTCGAGGCGCGGCTTGCTGAGCTGGATGTTGGCGACGTTCACGATACGGTCGAGGCGCTTCACGCGGTCCAGGAAGAGCGCCACGTCCTGATAGGTGCCCCGCATCTGCATCTCGACCGGCACCTCGGCGTAGAAGTCGTGCGGGACCTCGGGCTTCTGCCGAAAAAGCGTGATCTCGAGCCCCGCCTGGCGCCCGCTGGCCGCGACGCTGTCGAGCAGGTTGGCGATCTCGCGCTGGTCGGGCAGCCGGGCCTGCGCGCGCTTCAACTCGGCGCCCAGGTCGCGCAGCTGGCGTTCGAGGGCCGCGCGCGCGTCGCTCTTGCTGCGCTTGCCGTCGAGCTCGGTACGCCGCTGCGACACCTCGGCCTGGAGGTCCGCGAGCGCGCGCTGGCTCGGACCGTAGAGGTAGGTCCAGTCGAGCACCGCGACCGCCAGGGCGATGCCGCCCATGATGGCGACCTTCTGACGGGGCGGCCGATCAAAGAGGTCGTCGAGGATCATCTCGTCCCTCCCGCCCCCGGCTTGGCCGCGGGTTTCGCGGCGGCGCCGGCCTGAGCCACCGCGGTGGCGGGTGCGCCGTAGTCGATCTGCCCGCGGATCACGAACTTCTTGAGCTTGGCGCCGTCCTGATCGACCTGACTCGTCTCGTCGAGGTCGACGCTCTGGAAGAAGGGGAGCGTGCCCAGCCGGCGCAGGAAGTCGGCGACCGTCTGCTCGTCCACGCCGATGCCGGTCAGCCGGAGCGTCCCGCCCTGATCCGAGAAGTCGGTGAGCCAGAGCTTGTCCGGTATGGCGCTCGACAGGTCCGCCAGAATGCGCACCGGCCCGACCTTCTTGGCCTCGAGCTGACCGATCACGCGCAGCTTCTCGCGCAGCTCCTGCTTCTGCTGCTCGATGCGCAACGCGTCCGCATAGGGGCCCTCGATGGCCTTGAGCTCGTCCCGCACGCGGCTCAGCTCACTGTGCGTCGCGGAGCTGCGGATGCCCTGCCAGAGGTGCGCGGCGACGAGGCCGGCCACCGCGACCCCGAACACGAGGGTGCCGAGGGCGAGGTTCTCCCGGCGGCCCGCCGCGCGCTCCGCCTCCTCGCCTGGAAGAAGGTTGATGCGGATCATTTGTCCCCCGGACGGCGGGTCGCGAGCCCCACGGTCACGGCGAGCGCATGGCCGCTCGTCTCGATCAGGCCCCGATCCACGCCGCGCTCGACCTGCAGGCGCCGGAAGGGGTTCGCCACCTCGACCGCACACCCGAGGCGCTGCGTCAGCTGCGCCGGGAGGCCGGGCATGCGCGCCGTGCCGCCCGAGAGGATGATGCCGCCGAGCGGCTCGTCGGTGGCGGCGGTCCAGAAGAAGCTGAGCGCCCGCTGGATCTCCTCGACGATGAACTCCGTCACCGAGGCGAGGACCGGCTCGGCCGTGCCGGCATCGACGCCCTGGGCGGGCCGGCCCGTCTTCAGCGCCTCCGCGTCGGCCGGCGAGAGCCCGAGCTGCCGTACGAGCGCGTCGCTGTACTCGGCGCCGCCCACCGGTACGTCGCCGGTGAAGGTGGAGCGGCCCTGTTTCAAGATGTTGATCGACGAGTAGCGCGCCCCGATGTTGACCAGCCCGATCGGGTGCCCCTCGGGCGCGTCGTAGTTGAGCTCGAACATGTTCTCGAGCGCGAAGTAGTCGACGTCGACCAGCACCGGCTCGAGCTCGGCCGCGCGGATCGCCTCGGTGTAGCTGTTGATGATCTCCTTCTTCACCGCGACGACCAGAACCTCCATCTTGTTGCCGTCCTCGATCCAGTCGATCACCTGGTAGTCGAGGTTGACGTTGTCGAGCGAATCCGGGATCAGGTGGCTCGCCTCGGCCAGGACGGCGGCGTCGACCGCCGCGCCCGTCTGCCCCGGCAGGATGACCTTCTTCACGATCACTGCCGGCCCCGGGACGGCGGTGATGACCTGCTCGGCCTTGGCGCCGGTGTCTCGCACCAGCTTGCGGATGGCCT
This sequence comes from Thermodesulfobacteriota bacterium, assembly GCA_046744245.1. GTDB lineage: Bacteria > Desulfobacterota > Binatia > DP-6 > DP-6 > DP-6. The sequence continues at coordinate 340 of JBKPBB010000372.1, read as the reverse complement.
CGATCACCGGGCCCTCGTCCTGGATGACGTTCGACTGGATGACGGTGGGCGGCAGCGCGGCCAGGCCGAGCGCGGTGAGACGCGGCCCGCTGGCCCCCTGCTGCACCTCGGCGAGCTTGACGCTGCTCGAGCCGATGTCGAGGACCAGGAAGCCGCTCTGGCGGCGGAACGGATTCTTGAGCTTCGCGCCCAGGACCCGCTTGACGAGCGGATGACGGCTCAGACCATCTGTGAGCGCCAAGGCATCCTCCTCCTCATCTCTCCCCACACACGGCTCCGCCTGGCGGCGAGGTGGCCTAACACGCAGAAATTCAGCGAAAAACTCGCGTCGAGTATGCGC
>JBKPBB010000014.1:0-4810 GCA_046744245.1 Thermodesulfobacteriota bacterium | reverse complement strand
AGCCGCCGCCGCGCACCACCGCGCGCCCGCCGGTGAGCAGGCCCGCGAGCGCCGCGATGCTCGCCACCAGGAGCGCCGCGCCCACCAGCCGGAGCCCGCCGAAGCCCTCGGCCCCGCGCCGGAGAAGCGCGACCGTGAAGTAGCCGAGGTAGAGCGGGAAGAGATACGCCGCGACGCCGAGGGCGCGGAGCGCCGTCCCGGCGAGCGCGTGCCCGACGGGCCCGCCCAGGTTCGGGTGGGGCGCGTCGGGCGAGAACGAGAGGAAGCTGAGCGCCAGGAAGACCGCGACCGCGCCGGCCGAGATCGCCTCGGTCTCGCGGATGAGATGGGCGCCGGGGACCGCCGGCTGCCGCCTGGCCGCCATCACGAGCGCCCGCAGAGCACGCTCACCCCCACCACCCCTCCACCACACCCGTCTACTACATCATCGGATCGAAGCCAAAACACATGGCCATGAAGCGCCTGGCGAATCCTCCGAACGGGGCTCAGCCGAGACGGACGGCACCGAGAACGACGAGCACGCCCAGCACCGCCGAGAGCGCGACCCGGTACCAGCCGAACGGCGCGAGCCCGTGGCGGGTGAGGAACGACACCAGCCAGCGCACGGCGAATACGGCGGAGACGGTCGCGACGGCGACGCCGAGCAGCACGGGCCCGGCGCCGAGCTGCTCGAACATCGACGGCCCGCCGTGCCGCAGGTTGCCGACCAGATCGTGCAGGCAGGCGGCTCCCAGCGTCGGCAGCCCGAGGAGGAACGAGAACTCCGCCGCCGCGACGGCGTCGAGGCCGAGCAGCATCCCGCCCGCGATCGTCACCATCGACCGCGACGTGCCCGGCCAGAGCGCGAGCGTCTGGAAGAGCCCGATCCCGATCGCCGTACGCAAGGACATCGCGGTCAGGTCCTTCTCTCCCCGACCGTCCCGGCGGCCGAGCCAGATCATCCACACGCCACCGGCCGCCAGCGCCGCGAGCACCGGCCAGGCACTGAAGAGCGCCGCCTTGATCAGCTTGTTCAGCAGCAGGCCCACCAGGGCCGCGGGGACGAAGGCCAGCGCCACGTTCCAGGCGAGCCGCATGCCGCCGGCGTCGCGTCCGAGGAGCCCGCGCGCCATCTGCACGACGCGCGGCCAATAGAGCCAGAGCACCGCCAGGATCGCACCGCCCTGGACGACGATCAGGTAGGCGTCGAGCGCATCCTTCGTGTCCGGCCGATCGAGGCGCAGCAGCGACGAGGTGAGGATCAGATGCCCCGTCGAGCTCACCGGGAGGTACTCCGTGATGCCCTCCACGAGCCCAAGCACGACCGCCTGCCACCAGGTGAGCACTACATCTCCATCACGACGGGGAGGATCACCGGCCGGCGATCGAAGCGCTTGAAGTAGCGGCGCAGCGCGCGCCGGACCTCCTCTTTCACCTCCGCGGGGTCGGTGCGGGACTCGGGGTTGAGCGCGGCGAGGGCCTCCATCACCGCACCGCGGGCGGCGTCCAGCACCTCCGGACTCGCCTCCTCGCCCACCACGCCGCGCGACACCAGGTCCGGGCCCGCCACGATCTCGCCCGATCTCTGGTGGATGGCGAGCACGGCGAGCACGAGGCCGTCCTCGGAGAGGTGGCGGCGGTCGCGCAGGACGACACCCTCGACGTCGCCGATGCCCTTGCCGTCCACGAAGACCCGCCCGGCGGTGACGCGCTCGACGCGCCGGGCGCCCGCCTCGTCGAGCTCGAGCACGTCCCCGTCCTCGAGGAGATGGCAGCGCTCGGCCGGGATGCCGACCTCCATCGCCAGGCGCTGGTGGCGCACCAGGTGGCGGTACTCGCCGTGCACCGGCACGAAGTGCCGCGGGCGGACGAGGTTCAGCACGAGCTTCAGCTCCTCCTGCGAGGCGTGTCCCGAGACGTGCACGCGCGCCACCCGGTCGTAGTAGACGACCGCGCCGCGCCGGTAGAGGTGGTTCACCAGGCTCGAGATGGCGCGCTCGTTGCCCGGGATGATGCGCGAGGAGAGGACGACCGCGTCGCCCGGCTCGACCGTGACCAGCTTGTGGTCATCCATCGCGATGCGGACGAGCGCCGAGGCGGCCTCGGCCTGGCTCCCGGCGGTGAGGAGCGTGACCCGGTCGCGCGGGAGGTCACGCGCCTGGGCGAGCTCGACCAGCGTCCCGTCGGGGACCCGGAGGAGCGCGAGATCGCGCGCCACGCCGACGTGCGCCACCAGGCTCCGCCCGACCAGCGCCACCTTCCGTCCGAAGCGGGCCGCCAGGTCGATCACCTGCTGCATGCGGTGGATGTGCGAGGAGAAGGTGGTGACCAGGACGCGCCCCGCCGCCCGGCGGAAGATCGCCTCCAGCTCCGCGCCCACGCTCCGCTCCGAGGGCGTGATGCCGGGACGCTCGACGTTGGTCGAGTCGGAGAAGAGGAGCGCCACGCCCTCGGCCCCCAGCTCGGCGAGCCGCCCGATGTCCGGGAGCCGCCCGTCGAGCGGCGTCTGGTCGAGCTTGAAGTCGCCGGTGTGGACGACGGTGCCGATCGGGGTGCGGATCGCGAGCCCGACCGAGTCGGGGATCGAGTGCGTCATCGCGAAGGGCTCGACCGCGAACGGCCCGACCCGGCACGGCTCCGCGCCGTAGGGGGCGAGCGAGGCGGAGAGGCCGTGCTCGCGCAGCCGCTCGCGCACGAAGCCGAGCGTGAGCGGCGTGCCGTAGACCGGCACCGCGCGCTCGGCGAGCACGTGGGGCAGCGCGCCGATGTGGTCCTCGTGACCGTGGGTCAGGAAGATGGCCCGGAAGCGCTCGCCCAGGCCGCGGAGATAGGTCACGTCCGGGATCGCCACGTCGATGCCCGGCATCTCCGCGTCGGGAAACATGACGCCGCAGTCGATGGCGATCGCGGTGTCGCCGTGCTCGAGGACGAGGAGGTTGAGTCCGATCTCGCCGAGCCCGCCGAGCGGGATCACCCGCAGCGGCGCGCCAGCGCCGTCGCCGCCGCTCATAGCGCGGCCGCGGTCGGAGCCGTGCCGGCGCGGGCGCCGAGCTGCGCCACCATGAAGGCCCGCACGCGCGCGATGAGCTCGTCCCGCTCCAACCCCGCGACCGGGATGGGGGCGCCGACGATGACCTCGATCTCGCCCGAGGCCGGCTGCCAGGAGCCGCGCGGCAGGAGCTCGGCGCTCCCGCGCACGGCGATCGGCACGATCGGGAAGCCCGTCTCGAGCGCGAGCATGAAGCCGCCCTTCTTCAAGGGCAGGAGCGGGCCCTCGAGGGGGCCGCGCGTGCCCTCGGGGAAGATCATCACCGACACGCCCCCTTCCATCTTCGCGCGGGCGGCGCGCAGGCTCGCGATCGCCTGCACGTGATTGCTGCGGTCGATGATGACGTGCCCGGTGTGCTTGAGGGCCCAGCCGAAGACCGGCACGCGGGTGAGCTCGACCTTGGCCACCCAGCGCAGCTGGAAGTCGAAGAGCGCCGTGATCACCGCCAGGATGTCGAACTGGCTCCGGTGGTTGGACATGAAGACGTAGGCCGCCGACGGGTCGAGCGGGGCGAGCCGCGTGGTCCGCACGCGGAGCGCGTAGATGAGGAGGTTCAGACGCACCCAGAGCTGGCAGATACGATAAGCGGCACGCTGGTCGAAGAGCGCGACCGCGACCACCACGGGCGCGAGGACGGCCGTGTGGATCGCGACCAGGACCAGCTTCAGGGCGGAGAAAAGGACCAAGGCGATGCTTCCCGCCTCGCCGCCCCGCACCTCACCCCGTGAAATGGCTGGCACGACGTTATCTCTGAGATTACCGGGGCGCCCCCGCGGAAGTCAATTCAAGATACGGGAGGGCAACAATCACGCCCGCGCCGTTGACTTCGTCGCGCGGGGGCGCCTATCGTCGGCGAACCACGGAGGGCGGGCCATGTCGGTGAACAAGGCGCTGTTGATTGGCAATCTCGGGAAGGATCCGGAGGTGCGTTTCACGCCGAGCGGCCGCGCGGTGGCGCGCTTCCCGCTCGCGACCAGCGAGGTGTGGAACGACGCCGAGGGCCAGCGCCAGGAACGCACCGAGTGGCACAACGTGGTGGTGTGGGGCAAGCAGGCGGAGACCTGCGGCCAGTACCTGGCCAAGGGCCGGCAGGTCTACGTCGAGGGCGCAATCCGCACCCGCCAGTACGACGACAAGGAAGGCAACCGCCGCTACATCACCGAGATCGTCGCGCAGCGCGTGCAGTTCCTGGGCGGCGGCGGGCGCGGCGCCGAGGCGCCACGCAGCGCGGCTGCCGCCGAGGAGCCGCCGGCCGGCGCCCCGGCCGCAGCCGAGGACGACGACATCCCATTCTGAGCGGGCTCAGGTCATCGGGCGCACCGCAGACGAGCGGGGGCTCGGGACCTCACTCACCACCGCCCCTCCTCCGCCATGCTCGCCCAGCGGCCGCGGCCGATCACGACGTGGTCGAGGACGCGGATGCCGACCAGCTCGCCCGCCTGACGCAGGCGCTGGGTGATGGCCGAGTCCTCGGCCGACGGCGTCGGGTCACCGCTCGGGTGGTTGTGGACGAGGATGAGCGCCGCGGCGGCCGCGCGGATCGCCGGCGCGAAGACCTCGCGCGGGTGGACGAGCGCCGCGGTGAGCGAGCCCTCGGAGACGCGCACCTCGCCCTGCACGCGGTTCTTGCCGTCGAGCAGGAGGACGTAGAAGACCTCGCGCTCGAGCTGGGGGAGGCGGCCGCGGAAGTGCGCGTAGACGGCGGCCGCATCGCGCACCGGGTCGCCCGCCGCGAGCGGCTCGGCGGCCGCACGCCGGCCGAGCTCGAGCGCGGCGCGCACC
>JBKPBB010000355.1:0-2172 GCA_046744245.1 Thermodesulfobacteriota bacterium | reverse complement strand
CGCACGATCTCTGCGACGTCGGGCGCGCCCCTCCGGTCGATCAGGAAGCCGACGTACTGCTCGGCCGAGAGACCGACCATGACGCGCAGGCCATGCTCCGCGGCGAGATCGAGCAGCGCGCGCGGCGGCATGGTGTGGGGGATCCGCACCGCGTTGATCCCGTTGGCCGCCATCTGCGCGAAATCGGCGTCGATCGCCTCCAGGTTGCGGTATTCCTGGTCGTGCTCGTCGGGCCGGAAGGCGCCGTAGGTGACGCCGCGGACGTGGAAGGTCGTGTCGCCCACGAAGAGGAACTTGCCACGCACCTCGGGCCTGGGAGCCTCCGCGACCGGGCGGGGGCCCGCCAGGGGTTCCGTGGCGAGCCTTCGATTTCCTGCTCGCGTGCGTGCCGAAACGGCTCCCATCAGTTGCCTACACCTGCGAATCGAACGCCCCCGCCGCTGCCCGGCGGTGTTCGCGGAACCTGACGTCGCGCCGGCGGCCCCCGCCGAAGCAAGAGATGTGCCCGCGACCCGATCATCGCGCGCCGGGCGTCTTCCGCCGCGCGGCGAGTCCGATCGGGTAAAAGTTGCCTTCGTTGCCGTGACCGACGGTCACTGGGCGAGGCAAGATGTCATGTCCCCGCAGCCGGACCCATATCTGTCCTGCGCAGCCGCTCAAGCATCTGCGAAAGTCGCCGCTCGTCGCGTCGGATCACGCGCACGTCTCAGAGGACCAGGCCGAGGCGTGCACGCCTGCACGGACCGGGACGTGTTGTCGGGTGCCCGGACCAATCGGGCAGCGGTAGGGGGAAGCGCGAGCCGGCACCCGCCGCTCCTCCACGGGGGACTGCTACGCGGCCGGGCTCAGTACTCGGGCCTCCGGTCGAAGCGGTGGTGGGCCTCGATGAAGCGCACCGTGCGCGTCGTCGAGCGCATGACGACCGAGTTGGTGACCGCGCCGCCCTTCACGTAGCGGACCCCGTGCAGGTAGTCGCCGGGCGTGATGCCGGTGGCGGCGCACATGACCGAGCCCGACGCCAGCTCCTCGAGCCGGTACTTCCGCTGCAGGTCGAAGAGGCCGAGCTTGCGCAGCTCGCCGGCCTCGTGCTCGTTGCGTGGCCTGAGCCGCGCCTGCATCTCGCCCCCGACGCAGAGGAGGAAGGCGGCTGCGAGGACGCCCTGCGGCGCGCCGCCCACCCCCATCAGGATGTCGATGCCGGTGTCGGGCCGCGTGGTGGCGAGGGCCGCCGACACGTCGCCGCTGGTGATCAGCTTGATGCGGGCGCCCGCGCGGCGGACCTCCTCGATCAAGGCGTTGTGGCGCGGGCGGTCCAGGATGGCGACGGTCAGGTCCTCGACGTAGACGCCCCGCGCGTCGGCGAGCGCCTTCAGGTTGTCGCGCGGGCGCTTGTCGAGGTCGATCGCGCCTCGCCCCTCCGGTCCGCAGGCGATCTTGTCCATGTAGGTATCGGGCACGCGGAGGAAGGTCCCGTGCTCGGCGATCGCGATCACCGAGAGCGCGTTGTAGCCGCCGGCGGCGCAGATGGCGGCGCCCTCGAGGGCGTCGAGGGCCACGTCGGTCGCGGGCCCCTGCCCCGTCCCCACCCGCTCGCCCACGTAGAGCTTCGGCATGGCGTCCTCGGCGCCCTCGCCGATCACCACCGTGCCGTCGATCGCGATCGCATCGAAGGCCCGGCGCATGGCCTCGATCCCCGCCACGTCCGCCGCCATCTCGTCGCCCCGGCCCATGAGCCGCGCCGAGGCGAGCGCCGCCGCCTCGGTCACCCGCACCAGCTCCATGGCGAGGTTGCGCTCCATGGCGGGAAGTCTCGCCGCGCCGCTCAGCGGCGCAGCAGCCGCGCGAGCAGGGTGTGCGCCTCGGGGATGAAGATGCCCAGCTCGCGCGCGTCGCGCTCGTTGTAGCCGCGCGACAGGCCGCGCGGCTTCTGCTCGTCGCTCGAGATGTAGACCACGAACGGCACCGGTTCGGCGGTGTGCGTCTTGAGCGCGCACGGGGTCGGGTGATCGGGCATGACCAGCAGGCGCCACCCGCCGCCCGTCGCCCGCAACCCCTCGAGCAGCGGGCCGATCACCTTCTCGTCCACGTTCTCGATCGCCTCGACCTTCTTCTGCGCGTCGCCCATGTGGCCGCCCTCGTCGGGCGCCTCGACGTGCAGGAAGAGGAAGTCGC
>JBKPBB010000234.1:0-3152 GCA_046744245.1 Thermodesulfobacteriota bacterium | reverse complement strand
GATGGCGCGGCGGACGCCGGCGCCGGCCGCGGCGAAGCCGTGCGCCGCGGTCGGCCCGGAGTATTGATAGGCGGCGTGCGGGACGACGACCGCGACCACGCCGGGCCGGGGGGAGCCCCCGGCGGCGAGCAGCTCCTCCACGCGGCGCGCCAGCTCGGCCGGCGCCGCCGGGTACCAGCGGCCCGCGAGGTGCGGCTCCTTGACCGACGGGACGGGCCCGGCCATCACTCCCTGGCGCTCACGCCGCCGAGTTCTCCTCGTCGCCGAAGGCAAGCCACAGGCGCTGCACGTCGGGGCGGGCGAAGCAGGTCGGGCAGCTCACCACCTCGAGCGGGTCGAGCAGGCGGCGGTACGTGACCGGCGCCTCGTCGTCGCGGCGGCGCACGGTCGCCTCGCCCGTACGCCCCGTGTGCAGGACGTAGTGCCCGACCGTGTAGCCGGTGCGGGTGTGGCGGGTGCCCTGGACCGAGGCGCCGCACCGGCTGCAGCGGAGCGCGCCGCTCTCCTCCGGATCCATCGCCCGAGCTGTACGGAGAAATCCGCCGACGAGTCAACCGCGCCGCGCACGCGCCTTTGACCACCCCCCGGCACAGCCGCTAACTTGCCGGCAGCGAAGGATGGCGAAGCAACGGCGGCGTCTGGGGCGGCTCGGGCGGATCGCTCTGTGGACGGCCGTGGCGGGGGCGCTGGCGGCGGGGCTGCTGGGCTTCGTCCTCTACCAGGAGATCACGGCCGACCTGCCGCCGGTCGACCAGATCCTGCACTACAAGCCGCCGGTCACGACCCGCATCTATTCGGACGACGGCACGCTGATCGGCGAGTTCTACGTCGAGCGCCGTTACCTCGTCCCGCTCGAGCACATCCCGCAGCACGTGCGGCTCGCGTTCCTCGCCGCCGAGGACGCCGACTTCTACCGCCACCGCGGCGTCGACCCGGAGGGCATCGCGCGCGCGCTCGTGGCGAACCTCTTTCACGGCCACGTCGTCCAGGGCGGCAGCACGATCACGCAGCAGGTGGTGAAGGCCCTCCTGCTCAGCCCGGAGCGGAGCTACGAGCGCAAGCTGAAGGAGCTCGTCCTGGCGCTCCGCCTCGAGGCGAAGCTCTCCAAGGACGACATCCTCTACCTCTATCTGAACCAGATCTACTTCGGGGCGGGCGCTTACGGCGTGGCCGCCGCGGCGCGCGAGTTCTTCGACGCGAACGTCGAGGACCTGACCATCGCGCAGGCGGCGGTCCTGGCCGGCCTGCCGCAGGCGCCGAGCCGCTACGATCCGCAGCGCCACCCCCAGCACGCGGTCGCGCGGCAGCACTACGTCCTCCAGCGCATGCGCGAGAATGGGTTCATCACGCCCGCGCAGCAGGCGGGCGCGCTCGCCGAGCAGCTCGTGTTCGCGCCGCGCCGGCCGGCGACCTACCTCGCCGCACCCTGGTACGTGGAGCACGTGCGCCGGCTCCTCGAGGAGCGCTACGGCGGCACGGCGCCCTACCAGCTCGGCCTCCAGATCTACACCGCGGTCGACGTGAACGTGCAGAAGGCGGCCGAGGAGGCGGTGCGTGCCGGGCTACGCGAGCTCGACGCCCGCCAGGGCTTCCGCGGGCCCCTCCGCCACCTCGATCCGAAGAAGGTCGAGGCGTTCCTCGTCCGCGAGTCCGCCAACAAGCCGCTCGACGCAGGCCGTGCCCGCGGCGTGGTGACGGAGGTGCGCGCGCAGGGGCTCGCCATCCGCACGGCGTGGGAGAAGGGCTGGCTGCCGGCCTCCGCCCTGGGGTGGGGTGCACGGCGGCTCGCGCCGAGCGCCTTCAAGCCGGGCGACGTGATCGCCGTCACCGTCACCGAAGAGGCGGTCGGCGGCGAGGCGCGCTTCGCGCTCGATCAGGAGCCGCAGGTCGAGGGCGCGCTGGTCGCGATCGACCCGTACACCGGCCAGGTGAAGGCGATGGTGGGGGGCTACGACTTCCGCCGCAGCCAGTTCAACCGCGCCGTGCAGGCGAAGCGGCAGCCCGGCTCGGCCTTCAAGCCGCTCATCTACTCGTGCGCGATCGACAACGGCTTCACCCCGGCCTCGATCGTGCTCGACGCGCCGATCACGCTCCCGGACGGCAACCGGCCCCCCTGGATGCCGCGCAACTACGAGGACAAGTACTACGGGCCGACGCCGCTCCGCTACGCGCTCGCCCGCTCGCTCAACACGGTCACCGTGCGCCTCGTGAACCAGCTGGGGCTCCGGGAGGTGCTCGCCTCGCTGCCTCGCTTCGGGCTCCAGGGCCGGCTACCACCCAACCTCTCGATCGCGCTCGGCAGCATGGAGGTGACGCCCCTCGAGCTGGTGCGCGCCTACGGCGTGTTCGCGACCCTCGGCAAGCGCTTCGAGCCCATCTTCATCACGCGCGTGACCGACCTCGAGGGCAACCCGCTCGACTTCTCCGGCACGCGCCCGCGCTTCGAACGCGTCATGAGCCCGGCGACGGCGTACGTCATTACCAGCATGCTGCAGACCGTCGTACAGCACGGCACCGGCCGCAAGGCGGCCGAGCTCGGGCGTCCCGTGGCGGGCAAGACGGGCACCACCAACGACACACACGACGCCTGGTTCATCGGCTTCACGCCGGACCTCCTCGCCGGCGTGTGGGTGGGCTTCGATTCGGAGCGCTCGCTCGGCAAGCAGGAGACGGGGGGGCACGCCGCGGCGCCCATCTGGACCGCGTTCATGAAGCGGGCGGTCGTGGACCGGCCGTGGGTCGACTTCCCCGTGCCCGAGGGCGTGACCTTCGCGCAGGTCGACCGCGCCACCGGGCTGCGCGCCGTGGCGGGCCGGGAGTCGGAGCTCGAGGTGTTCGTGAAGGGCTCCGAGCCGACGGAGTACGCCGCCGCGGCGGAGGAGGAGCCGGCGCACCCGGAGCTGGAGCAGGACGGCGTGCCGGAAGGGACGGACTGATCTACAGCCGCCAGTACGGCGCCTGCGCCGCGCGCACGCGCGCGAGCACGCGCTCGGCGCGTCGGGCATCGCCGGTCACCGGCGGCGCGTGCTCCGCGCCACGCATGGCCGCGAGCGTCGCGTCCACGCCCTCGACGAGCGCGGCCAGATCGTAGCCGCCCTCGAGCACGGCGGCGATGCGGCCGCTGGCGGACTCGCGGGCGAGCGCGACCGAGG
>JBKPBB010000134.1:0-5962 GCA_046744245.1 Thermodesulfobacteriota bacterium | reverse complement strand
CTTCGGCATGGTGGCCTCGATCCTGCCCTGCACCTTCGGGCTGCGCACGCGCGGCGGCACCGAGGGCATCGCCGCCTCGACCACCGCCGCCGTGGTGTGGAGCTTCATCCTGATCCTGGTCTTCGACTTCCTGATCGTGCGGGTCACCTTCGCGCTCGACTGATGATGGCGGTGGCGGCCGAGCGCGCGAGAGGCGTCCCGGTCGAGCTGGCCGGGGTACGGAAGGCGTACGGCGGGCACGTCGTGCTCGCCGGCATCGATCTCCGCGTCGCACCCGGGGAGCTGCTGGCCATCGTCGGGCAGAGCGGCACGGGGAAGTCGGTGCTGCTGCGCCAGATCGTCGGTCTCGAGCGGCCGGACGCGGGCCGCATCACGCTGGGCGGGATCGAGCTGGGCGAGTACCTCGCCCTCCCGCCCGAGGACAAGCCCTTCCGCATCGCCATGGTCTTCCAGTCGGCCGCGCTGCTCGCCTCGCTCACCGTGGCCGAGAACGTGGGGCTGCGTCTCCGCGAGCGCGGTGGCCACACGCCGGCCGAGATCGCCGCCATCACCCGCCGCGTCCTCGAGCAGGTGGAGCTGGCCGGCACGGAGGAGCTCTTCCCGGGCGAGCTGTCGGGCGGCATGCGCAAGCGGGTCGCGATCGCGCGCGCGCTCGCCATCGACCCCGAGCTCATCCTCTACGACGAGCCGACCGCCGACCTGGACCCCATCCTGACCGAGCAGATAGGTCTGCTGATCGCGCGCATCCGCAGGTTGCGCGGCAGCACCCAGATCATCGTCACGCACAACCTGCCCCTGGCGCGCGCCGTCGCCGACCGGATCGCGGTGCTCGCCGAGGGCCGCATCGCCGAGTGCGTCACGCCTGCCGAGCTGGCCGCGAGCCGCCACCCGCTCACGCGCGAGTTCCTGCGGGCGTCCGCGCTCGCCGGCTAGGAGACGCCATGCTCACCAACGAACAGCGGATCGGCATCTTCTTCGTCGTGGGGCTCGTGCTCCTCTTCATCGCGATCGAGCTGACGCTCGGCCTCGGGCTGTTCACGCATCGCTACACGCTCTACGCCACCTTCCGCGACGTGCAGGGGCTCGACACGGGAGCCGACGTGCGGCTGGCGGGCATCAAGGCGGGCCGGGTCGACGGCATGCGGATCGAGAACGGCGCCGTGGTCGTCAAGATGGCGATCGACTCGCGCTTCGAGGTGAAGACCGACTCGCTGGCGCGCCTCGACTTCCGCGCCTTGAGCGGCGACCGCTTCATCGCCCTCTCGCTCGGCACGCCGACCGCCAAGCGCGCCGAGCCGGGCGACACCCTCGAGGGCGAGACGCCGGCCAGCTTCGGCGACCTGGCCGACAAGCTCTCGACCGTCGCCGGGAGCGTGACCGACCTGACCGACAACCTGAACCGCAACGCCGAGCGCCTGCTCGGCAACCTGGCCGACCTGGTCGAGGAGAACCGGGGCGCGATCGGGGCGACGGCGCAGAACCTCGCCTCCATCACCGGGAAGCTCGACCGCGGGACGGGGACCCTCGGGCGCCTGGTCAACGACTCGACGCTCTACGACCGCGTCACCGACGCCATGGGCGACGTGCGCGAGTCGGCGCACGACCTGGGTGTGATGGCCCACGACCTGGCCGCGGGCAAGAGCACGCTCGGCAAGCTGGTGACCCAGGACGACGGCCTCTACGCGGAGATGCGCGAGACGGTCGAGAACCTGAACGCCACGGCCCGCAACGCCCAGGAGATCACCGACAACCTGCGCGCGGGCCAGGGCACGGTCGGCAAGGCGCTCACCGACGACTCGCTCTACACCGAGGCCCAGGACACGCTCCGCACCGTCAACCGCGCGACGCAGTCGGTCGAGGACCAGTCGGCGATCTCGCTCCTCGGGACGATCGCCACGAGTCTGTTCTGAAGAGGCCGCTCAACCGGCCATGGTGAGCCCGCCCGAGACGCTGAGGACCTGACCGGTCACATAGGCGGCCTCCTCCGACACCAGGTAGGCGACCGCGCCCGCCACGTCCTCGGGCGCGGCCAGGCGGCCGAGGGGGATGGCGCGCTGCATGCCGGCCAGGATCTTCGCGCCGCGCTCGCCCGCCATCACGTCGCGCAGGAGCTGGGTGTCCGCCGGCCCGGGGCAGACGACGTTCACCGTGATGCCGTGGCGCGCGACCTCCCGAGCGAGCGCCTTCGAGAAGCCGATGAGCGCCGCCTTGCAGCCGGAGTACACCGCCTCGCCCGTGCTGCCGACGCGCCCGGCGTCGGAGGAGATGCTGACGATCCGGCCGCGCCCGCGCTCGATCATGCCTTCCAGCACGGCGTGCGTCGCATTGAGCGCGCCCTTGAAGTTGACCGCGATCAGGCGGTCCCAGAGCGCCGGGTCGCTCTCGACGAAGAGCGCGAGCCGCTCCCAGCCCGCGTTGTTGACCAGCACGTCGACCGGGCCGAGGGCCTCCCCGACGGCGCGCACCGCGCCTGCGAGCGCGGACAGGTCGCTCACGTCCGCGGCGGCGCCCAGCGCCCGCCCGCCGGCGATGACGATCTCGTTCGCGACCGCGCGGGCGTTGCCGCCATCGAGGTCGGCGATGCCGACGGCCATCCCGGCGCGCGCGAGGCGGAGCGCGATGGCGCGGCCGATGCCGCGCCCGCCTCCGGTCACGAGCGCGACCGAGCCGCTCAATTGCGGGTGGGGAGCGCGGCGCTGAAGGTGCCGCTCACCGCCACCTCGCCCTTCTGGTTGAGCGCCAGCACCTCGCCGTCGATGCGCTTCTCGCCGTTGTGCTCGTACTTCTTGGTGACCTTGCCCTTGCAGGTGATGCTGTCGCCCGGCCAGACGCGGGTCGCGAAGCGCACCTTGAAGCGGCGGAGGTTCTCGGGGCCGACGTAGTCGGTCACGCACTTGCCGACGAAGGCCGCGGTCAGCATGCCGTGGCCGAAGACGCTCGGGTTGCCCGCGGCGCGCGCGAACTCCTCGTCGGTGTGGATGGGGTTGAAGTCGCCGGAGGCGCCGGCGTAGCGCACCAGGTCCATGCGCGTGAGGCGCTCCACCACGAAGGGCGGGACCTCGCCCCCCTCCCGCACGTCCTCGAAAAAGATGACTCTCCGCTCCATGCGCGCCTCCTTAGGCCTTGACCGTCCCTTCGGTCATGATGAGCGTGTTGCGCGAGTACGCCACGACCTCGTCGCGCTGGTTGCGGTACTCGCTCTCCATCAGGACGAACAGCATCTTGCCGCCGCGCGACCCCTGCTTCTCGAAGACGTCCTGGGTGCGCGAGCGCACCCTGAGCACGTCGCCGGCGTGGATGGGCTTCACGTACTCGAACTCCTGCTCGCCGTGGAGGAGCCGGCGCATGTCGAGCTTGACCGCGCGCACGCCGCCGCTCGTCGCCCCCTCGGTCCAGTGCGCGATCGTCATGAGGAAGGTGGGCGGCGCGAGCGGCGCGTCGCCGGCGAAGGCGGGATTGCCGTCCTTGATGGCGCGCGCGAACTCGCGGACCTTCCCGTGCTCCACCCGCATGGTGGTCTCGGGCCCCCACTGGCCGATGGCGGACCGGTCGATCTCCCAGGTCATCCTGGATGCCGCCCCCTGAGATCCCGGAGGCCCGTCCGGTGCTCGCTCGCTGCGCTCGCTCCGACCCAACGCCCGCACGGCTCCGCCGTGCGCCCCGGACCCCGCGCCGGGCTCGGCAAAGCCTCGCCCGGCTTCTCCCTCTCCGTCATAGGCCTATGAGCTGCGCGACGATCTCCCGGTTCCAGGTCGCGTCGCCGAAGGTCACCTCGGAGCTCTTCGCACGCTTGAAGTAGATGTGCATGTCGTGCTCCCAGGTGAAGCCGATGCCGCCGTGGATCTGGATGCCCTCGCCGGCGGTGTGCCGGTAGGCATCCGAGCAATAGGCCTTTGCCATCGCCGCGGCAAGCGAAGCCTCCGGCACGTCGTTGGCGACCGCCCAGGCCGCATAGTAAGTCGCCGACTTCGAGCTCTCCACCTCGACCAGCATGTTGGCGCACTTGTGCTGGATGGCCTGGAAGCTGCCGATCGGCCGCCCGAACTGCTCGCGCACCTTGGCGTACTCGACCGACATCTCGAGGACCTTCTGCGCCCCGCCGCACATCTCGGCGCAGAGCCCCACCTTGCCGCGGTCGGCGACCCGCTCGAGGAGCTTCCAGCCCTGGCCCGGCGGGCCGAGCACGCCCTCCGCCGCCACGTCCTGCAGCACCACCTCGCAGAGCTTGCGGGTCTGGTCCATGGTCTTCAAGAGTGTGGTGATGACGCCGGGCGCCTTGGCATCGACGAGGAAGAGGCTGACGCCCTCGGCGCCCTGCGAGCCCGGCCCGCGGGCGGCGACGATCAGCAGATCGGCCGTGTGCGCGTCGGGGACGAAGAGCTTGGTCCCGGAGAGCTGGTAGCCCCCGCCCGCCGGCCGCGCCTCGAGCGTGACGCCCTCCGCGTCCCAGCGCGCGCTGGGCTCGAGCTGCGCCAGCGTGACGCGCAGCTTGCCCGCCGCGAGCTTCGGGAGGAGCTCCTTCTTCTGCGCCGCGCTGCCGCCCTCGAGCAGGGCCACGCCGCCCAGGACCACCGTCGAGAAGAACGGGCCGGGCAGCACGACGCGGCCCATCTCCTCGAGGACGACGGTCAGGTCGACGAAGTCGAGGCCCGCGCCACCGTGCTCCTCGGGGAGGATGAGGCCCATCCAGCCGAGCGCAGCCATCTTCTGCCAGGGCTCGTCGCGGAAGCCCCGCTCGTCCTCCATCATCTGGCGGACGTAGGTCATGGGGCATTCCTTGGCGAGGAAGTCGCGCGCCGACTTGCGGAGCATCTCCTGCTCTTCGCTGAAGCCGAAGTCCATGCCGGGCCCTTTCTCTATTCTCTAGCTGCCGGCGAGTGCCGGCCTCGCCTTCCAGAAGTAGTTGTTGAAGCCGCCGCCCTCGTGGATGCGGCGGAACGTCAGCTCGAGCGGCATGTCGATCTCGACCCGCTCGGGCTCGCAGTCCGTGAGCTGGCAGTAGAGCCGGCCGCCGCCCTCCAGGTCGACCACCGCGTGCGCGGTGGGCGGGTCCGGGCTCTCGAAGAGGTAGTCGTTGGTGAAGGTGAAGAGCCTCCCGCGCCGCGCGAGCTTCACCTCCTCGAGCCCGCCCGGGTGCGCGCACTCGATGCACGCGCGGTGCTTCGGGAACTGCACCGTGCCGCAGCGGGGGCACTTGCCGCCGTAGAGCGGGAGCAGCTCCTTGCGGTCGCGGAACATGACCACCGCCGAGGACGGGTCGCTCGCCACCGTCTCCTTGCGGACGAGCTTCCGCAAGCGCGCGTAGCGCCCGTAGGACGGGAGCGTGCGCTTCACCTCGATCTGCTGCGAGACGGTCGGGCCCGCGCCCGCCGCCGGCGCGGTCACGCGCAGGAGGAGCGCGTCGGCGCCGTCGCCGTAGCCGGCGACCAGGACCAGGTCGCCGGCCTTCGCGCGCTCGAGCGCCGCCGCCAGCATGAGGAGCGGCTGCGCCGCGCCCGTGTCGCCGACCGTGGTCCAGAAGCTGTCCTGGAGCTGGCGCTTCGCATCGAGGCCGAGCGCCTGCGCGATCGTCTGCGGCGCGCGCGGGCTGGGCGTGGGGAGGATGACGGTGGCGAGCGCCTCCGGCGAGACCTTGGCCCTCGCGAGCACACCCTTCAGCGCCTCGCCGAGGACGCGGCCGTAGCCGTACCGGGCCTCGAACGCGCCCAGGACGCTCTTCGGAAACTCCTGCTCCCGCGTCCGCCACGTGCCCAGGAACTCGTCCGCGATCGAATGCGTGGCGATCACCTCGGCCCGCCCCGCGCCGCCGCCGAGCAGCACGGCCGCGCCCGCATCGCCGTAGCTCTGCTCGACGCTCGAGTCGGGCT
This sequence comes from Thermodesulfobacteriota bacterium, assembly GCA_046744245.1. Classification (GTDB taxonomy): domain Bacteria; phylum Desulfobacterota; class Binatia; order DP-6; family DP-6; genus DP-6. Next base: position 95 of record JBKPBB010000134.1, on the reverse strand, counting down.
CGCCGAGGCGGCACTCGCCCGCCGCGACCAGCACGCGGCGCGCGCCGCCCGCGAGCGCGTCGAGTCCGGCCAGGAACGCGGAGGTGCCGGCGCGC
>JBKPBB010000246.1:0-5098 GCA_046744245.1 Thermodesulfobacteriota bacterium | reverse complement strand
GGCCGCGTGCGCGTGGCGGATGGCGGGGTAGTCGACCTCGCGCGCGGAGAGCGGCAGCGTCGTGAGGCCGAGCGGCGGCGCGGGCGGCGCCGGCGGGGGCGGCGGCCCGCCGCGCCCGAGGGCCAGCAGGCCGAGCGTCACCTCGCGCGCGGTGTCGAGGTCGAGGAGCCGGTTCAGCTCGTCGTCGACGAAGCCGAGCACGACGCGGGCGGGCAGATCCACCGCGGCCGCCACGGCGAGCAGGTTCGCGAGCAGCGTGCCGTCGTCCCAGAAGCAGTGGCGATAGGTGCGGGCCTGGTACTTCCAGGCGTTGCGCCAGAACGTGCTCGTGCAGGCGACGATCACGGGCGCCGTGGCGATCGCCGGCTCCTCGGCCGTCGCCGCGACCACGGCCGCGCGGTGGTCGCCGCCGCGGAGACGGCGCAGCGCGAAGTCGTGCGGGCCGAAGTGGTAGACGCCCGCTTCGAGGTCGCCGAGCGGCCCCGAGATCAGGTAGAGGTCGATGTGGTAGAGGGCGCCGGTGCAGGCCGCGGCGCGGAAGTAGATCTCGCCACCGGCGTAAGTCTTGCGGCGGAGCACGCCGGCCGAGAAGTAGAGGAGGCGCGCGAGCGCAGCGCGACCGAGGCGGGGGCCTTCGCCGGAGGGCGTGCCCCGATCGGCCAGCGCGGCGAGCGCCGGCCGCGTCGCGGAGGTGAAATCCTGCGGCAGCGGGATCGGCTCCAGGTCCGGGTAGACCTTGAACGGCCGCGGCATGATCGCCCACTCGAGGCGATGGCTGGAGCGGTACACGCTCTCGCCCGAGTGCTTGGTGCCGTCGTGGTAGGCCCACGCCTCGGCGAGGTCGTGGTTGTCCATGTGCGCCCGGAGCCTACACCGGCCGCGCGCGATCGTACATGCCGCTTGACCCGACGGGGCGCGGGGCGGTAGCGGAGCGCATGCACTTCGGCGTCGTCATGTTCCCCACCGACTACGCGATGCGGGTCGACGACCTGGCGCGCGCGGTCGAGGCCCGCGGCTTCGAGTCGCTCTGGTTCCCGGAGCACACCCACATCCCGGTCTCGCGGCGGAGCCCATGGCCCGGCGGCCCGACGCTGCCGAAGGAGTACTGGCACACGCACGACCTGTTCGTGGCCCTGGCGACGGCGGCCGCCGTGACCACCACCCTCAAGGTCGGCTCGGGGATCTGCCTGCTCGTCGAGCGCGACCCGATCACCACCGCCAAGGAGGTCGCGAGCCTCGACTTCCTCTCGCGCGGGCGCGTCCTCTTCGGCATCGGCGGCGGGTGGAACGCCGAGGAGATGGAGGACCACGGCACCGACTTCAAGCAGCGCTGGCGCGTGCTGCGCGAGCGCGTGCTCGCCATGAAGGGCATCTGGACCGAGGACGAGGCGGCCTTCGAGGGCGACTTCGTGCGCTTCGAGCCCCTCTGGTCGTGGCCGAAGCCGGTGCAGAAGCCCCACCCGCCCATCTTGCTGGGCGGCCACGGCCCGCGCGCGCTGGCGCGCGTGGTCGACTACTGCGACGGCTGGCTCCCGATCAGCGTGCGCGCCGGCGACCTGGAGGCGGGAATGGCGGAGCTCCGGCGGCTGGCGAGCGAGAAGGGCAGGGACCCGCGCAGCATCTCGGTCTCCGTCTACGGCGCGCCGATGGACGCGGCGGGGCTGGCGCGCTTCCGGGACCTCGGCGTCGCGCGCGCGATCTTCGCGCTCCCCTCGGCGGAGGCCGACGCGCTGCTGCCCCTCCTCGACCGCGCTGCCGGGCTCGCGCGCCAGCTCGCTTAGCGGCGCGATGGACCTCCGGCTCGCGGGCAGGCGCGCGCTCGTCACCGGCTCGAGCGCGGGCATCGACGTCGACGGCGGCTGGGTCGAATCGATCGTGTGAAGACCCTCCGCCTCCTCGAATCGATGCGCGACGTCCCGCGCGCGGCGTGGGACGCGCTGGTCGGTGACGGCTCGCCCTTCCTCGAGTGGGAGTGGCTCGCGGTCCTCGAGGACTCGGGCGCCGCCACCGCCGCGACCGGCTGGCTGCCGCGCTTCTTGACGCTCTGGGAGGGCGAGCGCCTGGTCGGGGCCTGCCCGCTCTACGTGAAGGGGCATAGCCTGGGCGAGTTCGTCTTCGACCAGAACTGGGCCGCCGCCGCGGCCCGCGCGCGCATCGCCTACTACCCGAAGCTCCTGGTCGCGGTCCCCTTCACGCCGGTGACCGGCGCGCGCTTCCTCGCCGCGCCGGGCGCCGACCGCGGCGAGGTCATCGCGACGCTCGCCGCGGCCGTCGAGCACATGTGCGACGAGAACGACCTCTCGTCCGCACACGTCAACTTCTGTCTCCCCGACGAGGCGGCGGCGCTCGAAGCGCGCGGCTGGCTCGCCCGCGCCGGCTGGCAGTACCACTGGACGAACCCGGGCTTCGCGTCCTTCGCCGACTACCTCGCGAGCCTGCGCAGCAAGCGGCGCAACCAGGTGCGCCGCGAGCGCCGCGAGCTCGCCGCCGAGGGCGTCGAGATCCTGACCTACGTCGGCGACGGCATTCCCGACGCGCTCTTCCCGCGCATGTTCGCGCTCTACCGCCGCACGATCGACCAGCTCCCCTGGGGGCAGCAGTACCTGGACGAGCGCTTCTTCACGCTGGCGCGCGCGCGCCTGCGCGCGCGCCTCGTGTTCGTGGTCGCGCGCCAGGACGGCGAGGTGATTGCCGGCACCTTCAACGTCGCCAAGGGCGACACGCTCTACGGCCGCTACTGGGGCGCCGAGCGCGCGCTCCGCTACCTCCATTTCAACGTCTGCTACTACGCGGGCATCGAGCACTGCATCGCGCACGGGCTCCGGCGCTTCGAGCCGGGCGCGGGCGGCGAGTTCAAGCTCTGGCGCGGCTTCGACCCGACCGCGACCGCGAGCCTGCACTGGCTCCGCGACCCGCGCCTCGCCGACGCGGTCCGGCGCTTCCTCGTCCAGGAGCGGCGCGCCGTGGCGCGCGAGCTCGGCTGGCTCGGCGAGCGGAGCGCGCTCAGACGCGACCGCGGGGGTCCGGGAGACGGCGCCTGAGCCCGCGCGCGCCGGATGGAGTTGACGGCGGCGCGCCGAAGCGCCTAGGCACGGCCATGCTCGCCGCCCTCCTGTTCGCCTCGGCCGCGCTCGCGGGCGAGACGACGCGCACCGAGGCGGTGGGGCTGCGCTTTGCCGTGCCGACGGCGTGGACGAGGGTGCCGGCGCCCTCCGACGTGCGCGCCGCGCAGTGGCGGCTTCCCCGGGCGGCGGGCGACGCCGAGGACGGGGAGGTGATCCTCTTCTTCTTCGGCGCCGGGAAGGGGGGCAGCGCGGCGGAGAACCTCGAGCGCTGGTACGCGCAGCTCACTCCGGCCGATGGCCGCCCGGCGCGCGACGCGGCGGTGGTCACCCTGCGCACGGTGCGCGCGCTCCGCGTCACCGCGGTCGACCTCGCGGGCGTCTATCGGGCCGCCCCGTCGGGCGCCCCGAAGCCCGGGTTCCGCCTCCTCGCGGCCGTGATCGAAGGCCCCGGCGGGCCGTGGTTCCTGAAGGCCGTCGGCCCCGAGGCGACCGTCGCGCGCGCCCGCGAAGGCTTCGAGGCGCTGCTCGCCTCGCTCGAGGCGCACCGCTGAGATCGGTCAGGCAGCGGCCGGGTTGCCGAGCGACGGGTCCAGCCGCAGCGCCCGCTGGCGCTTCTCGGTGACGAAGCCGCGCGCGACCAGCCAGGCGATCGTGCGGCGCACGGTCTCGCGCGCCGGGAGGTAGGTGTAGCCGAGCTCGCGCTCGGCCTTCCCGCTGTCGAAGTAGCCGTACTTTCCCCCGAACTCGTCCACCTGGCTGCGGTCGATGAGCGGGCGGGCGCCGGTGAGCTTGCTCGCGAGCTCCATGGCCGCGGCCACCGCCCGCAGCACCCCGACCGGCAGCTTCACGCGCGGCGCCGGAAGCCCGGTCGCCTCCGCCATCAGGTCGAAGAGCCCCTTCACGGTGACGTTCTCGCCCGAGAGGAGGTAGCGCTCCCCGGCGCGGCCCCTGTCCATCGCGAGGATGGCCCCGCGCGCCACGTCCTCGACGTCGACCACGCCGAAGCCGCCGTCGAAGTAGACGGGCGCGCCGTGGTTCAGGAACTGCTCGACCTGGTGCACCGATTCGCTCGGCTTCCAGAAGCGCGGCCCCAGGATGAAGCCCGGGTGGATGGAGGTGACGGGCAGGCCCGTCCGCCCGGCGATCGCGAACGCCTCCTTCTCGGCGGCGATCTTCCCGCGCAGGTAGTGCGTGTGCGGCTCGGTGTTGAAGTGCGTCTCGTCGAATGGCTGATCGGGACGGGTGGGGAGGCCCATCGTGCCCGAGGTACTGGTGTAGAGGGCCTTCTCCACGCCCGCGCGCGCCGCCGCCTCGAGCACGTTGCGCGTGCCCTCCACACTCGGCCGGATGATGTCGCGCTCGGGGTCGCGCGACCACATGAGGAAGCCCGCCGCCGTGTGGTAGAGGCGCCCGCAGCCCTCGAGCGCGCGGCCGGTCGCGGCCGGGTCCAGGATGTCGCCGCGCACGATCTCGAGGTCGAGGCCGGCGAGCGGCGCGGCGTCGGCGCTCGGCCGGATCATGGCGCGCACGGGCTCGCCGCGCGCCACGAGCAGGCGGCAGAGGTTGTTCCCGAGGTGGCCGTTGGCGCCGGTGACGAGGGTGGGTTTCATGACGTGCTCCTTCGCCCGCCTGGCCGTTCGCGTCAACCCCCGGTCGTGCTAAGGATCGGCGTCATGATCGTCGTGACCAACCGCATCCCCGTCGCCCGGGGCCATGAGATCGACTTCGAGGACCGCTTCCGACGGCGCGTCCATCTCGTGGACCGCCATCCCGGCTTCGTCCGCAACGAGGTGCACCGCCCGTGCCCGATGAAGTTCGACCACGAGCGCGGCACCTGGGCAGAGGACCCGGACGTCCAGGGCTACTACGAGGTGAAGACCTGGTGGCGGACCTTCGCGGACTTCGTCGCGTGGACCGAGAGCAAGGACTTCGCCGAGGCCCACTCGAGCCGCCCGCCGCGCGAGATGTTCAGCGGCCCGAACGTCCTCGAGGTGCACGAGGTGCTCACCAGCACGGACCTGGACGTGGGCGCG
>JBKPBB010000057.1:0-8605 GCA_046744245.1 Thermodesulfobacteriota bacterium | reverse complement strand
TCCAGCGCCTGGCCGCGCGCGACCTGCCCATCGTGCCGCTCTGGTGGGAGGATCGCATCGTGGTCCAGAACCGCCGGCTGCGCGGCTTCGAGCCGTCCCCCGACGGCGACCTCCACGGCCTCACGCGCGCGTGGATGGAGGCCGGCGAAGCCGCGCAAGCACCGGAGGAGCCCCCAGAGAAGCAGGCCGAGCGCGAGAGCGCTCACGCTGCGCGCGGCGGGAGCCGCGCGGGGGTTGGTCTGGGGCGCGCGGCGGAAGCCGCGCGTGAGTCGGAGCGGAGCGCGCGGAGCGCGCGGAGCGCGCGAGCAGCGGACGGGCCCCCAGGGGATTTGAACACGGAATGACCGGCTCGCTCGGCGCCCGTCGCCTCGTGCTCCTCGTACCGACGCTCCTCGGTGTGGTGACGCTCGTCTTCGCCTTCCTGCACCTCGTGCCCGGCGACCCGGTGGAGATCATGCTCGGCGAGTCCGCGGCGCCCGCGGACGTGGCGGCGCTGCGCCGCGACCTGGGCCTCGACCGCCCGCTCCCGGCGCAGTACGCCCGCTTCCTCCTCCGCGCGGCGCGCGGGGACCTGGGGCAATCGATTGCATTCCGCACCTCGGTCGCCCGCGCCGTCGCCGGCCGCTACCCCGCCACGCTCGAGCTGGCGGGCGCGGCGTTCGTCCTCGCGCTCGGCCTGGCACTGCCCCTCGGCGTGGCCGCGGCGCTCCGACCCGGATCAGCCGTCGACCGCATCGCGCGCCTGGCGAGCCTCGCCGGCGCCTGCCTGCCCGGCTTCTGGCTCGGCCCGCTCCTGATCCTGCTCTTCTCGCTCCGTCTCGGGTGGCTCCCGGTGTCGGGCCGTGGGGGACTTGCCCACCTCGTCCTCCCTGCCACCACCCTCGGGCTCGGCATGCTGGCCGTCCTCGTCCGGCTGGTGCGCGCGAGCATGATCGGGGCGCTGGGGGAGGACTACGTGCGCAGCGCCCGCGCCAAGGGCGCCCCCGAGCGGCGCGTGATCGCGGTACACGCGCTCCGCAACGCGCTGCTCCCCGTCACCACCGTGGCCGGCCTCCAGGCCGGGGCCCTGCTCGCCGGGGCGATCATCACGGAGACCATCTTCGCCTGGCCCGGGCTCGGGCGGCTCCTCGTGCAGGCGATCGACGCGCGCGACTACCCGCTCGTCCAGGGCTGCGTGCTGGCGATCGGCCTCACCTACGTCGGCGTCAACACCGCGACGGACCTGCTCCACCGCGCGATCGACCCGCGCCTCCGTGATGCGCGCTAGGGGCCTCGGCGCGGTGGCCGCGGGGGCGGCGGTGCTCCTGCTGCTCGCGCTGGCGGGCGCTGTCGCGCCGCTCCTCGTCCCGGATCCCTACGCGACGGATCTCGCCGCGCGCCTCGCCGCACCACACGCCGGGCACGCGCTCGGCCAGGACAGCCTCGGGCGCGACGTGCTGGCGCGCGTGCTCCACGGCGCGCGCATCTCGCTCGCCGTGGGCACGGCCGTGGTCGCGCTCTCGCTGCTGGTCGGCGTGACGCTCGGCGCCGCTGCCGGCTACCTCGGCGGGTGGTTCGACGAGGCAGTGGCGCGCGTGATCGACGTGCTCCTCGCCTTCCCGGGGCTGCTGCTCGCCATCGCGCTCGCCGCCGTTCTCGGGCCGAGCCTCGGGAACGTCGTCCTGGCGCTCAGCCTGCTCGGCTGGACGGGCTACGCGCGCCTGGCGCGCGCCGAGGTGGCGGCGCTCCGGCAGCGCGAGTTCGTGCAGGCGGCGCAGGCGCTCGGCGCGGGGCCGGGCCGCATCGTCGCGCGCCACCTGCTGCCGCTCGCCGCACCCATCCTCCTCGTGCAGGCGACCTTCGGCATGGCGGGCGCGATCGTCGCGGAGTCGAGCCTGTCCTTCCTGGGGCTCGGCGCGCCGCCGCCGCTCGCCTCGTGGGGTGCCATGATCGACGAGGGGCGGCCGTTCCTCCTGGTCGCGCCGCACGTGGTGGTCTGGCCGGGGATCGCGCTCGCGGCGACCGTGCTCGCCCTGCAGCTGGTGGGCGACGGGCTGCGCGACCTGCTCGACGTCCGTTCGCCGCGGCAGCGGGTCGTTACGAACTGAACGGGCTCGCTGTCGGTGTCCCGCGATCGCGGCCTGGCAAAGATCGGATCTTTTGCCAGTGCCCCTGGCGGCTCAAGTCGTGCTCAGGATCGGCCGACACCACGATCGTGACCCGCCGCGCGAAGACGGTCGTGCTGGCCGGCTGGGTGCTGCTCATGAACGCGCCCGCCGGCGGCTGGCGACGGCTCGGCACCTACGACCAGGAGTGGCTCTGCGCGCACGTGCGCGCCGACGCGATCGATCGGGCGGCGGTGGCGGAGATCGGCAGCGCGCTCGCGGGCCAGCCCCGGGACAATCCCCTGCGCCAGGAGGCGTACCGCCGGGCCGAAGCGCACGTGCGGAACCGCTACCGCTGCGAGTGGCAGTGAGCGGGGCGCCCTACGCCTGGCACCGCGGGCAGTAGAAGCTCGACCGCCCGACGATCACCCGCGCGCGGATCGGCCCCCGGCAGCGCCGGCAGGGCTCGCCGGCGCGGTCGTAGACACGATGGCGGAGCTGGAACCAGCCCGGGCGGCCGAGGCCGTCGCGGTAGTCGGAGATCGACGAGCCGCCGCGCCGGATCGCCTCCTCGAGCACGGCGCGGGTCGCGCGCACCAGGCGCGCGCACTCCTCGCGCCGGAGGCGTGACGCCCGCCGGCCCGGGCGGATGCCGGCGCGGAAGAGGAGCTCGTTCACGTAGATGTTGCCGAGGCCCGCGACCCGGCGCTGGTCCATGAGCAGCGCCTTGATCGACGTGCGCCGGCCGCGCGTGAGCGCAAAGAGCGCGGCGGCAGTGAAGCCGCGACCGAGCGGGTCGATCCCGGCGCCCGTCTCGGCCGCGAGCCCCGCCCGCTCGATCACCGCCACGCGGCCGAAGCGCCGCGCGTCGTTGAAGGTGAGCACGCGCCCGTCGTCGAGCCGGACCACGACGTGATCGTGCCGCTCGTCGGCGCGCCCGGGCGGGGCCAGCGTGAGGCGGCCGGTCATGCCGAGGTGCACGAGCCAGAGGCGGCCGTCGTCGAGCGGGGCGAGGAGGTACTTTCCGCGCCGGGCGAGACCCTCGATGCGACGGCCAGCCAGGCGCTCGGCGAAGTCGGGCGCCACGCCACCGCGGAGGCGCGTCTCGCGCACCGAGACGCCGAGCACCCGCCGCCCCGTCACCTCGGGAGCGAGGCAGCGCACGACGGTCTCGACCTCGGGCAGCTCGGGCACGACTACGCGAAGGCGCGCGCAAGGCGCGCGAAGGCCCCCAGGTCGAGCGTCTCGGCGCGCGCGGTGGGGACGATGGCGGCGCGAGCGAACACTGCCTCGGCCGCCAGGCCCCGCTGCGCGGCCAGCGCGGCGAGCGCGTTCCGCAGCATCTTCCGCCGCTGCCCGAAGGCGGCGCGCACCACCGCGCGGAAGAGCTCGACGTCGCCCACATCCGCGCGCGGGCCGACGCTCCAGCGGATGTCGACGAGCGCCGAATCGACGTCCGGGCGCGGCAGGAAGCTCCGGCGCGACACGCCGAAGGCGACGCGTACCTCCGAGAAGGCCTGCACCAGGACCGAGGTGACCCCGTAGTCGGCGCTCCCCGCGCGGGCGGCGAGGCGCGCCGCCATCTCGCGCTGGAGCATGACCACGGCGCGCGGAAAGCGAGCGCGCAGATCGAGGAGGCGGAAGAGGACCGGCGTCGCGATGTTGTAGGGCAGGTTCGCCACCACCGTGACCGAGGGCTCACGCACGATCTCCGCGAGCGGCAGTGCGAGGACGTCGCCCGCGAGCACGCGCACGCGCGGGTTGTCCGCGTGGTGCACCGCCAGGCGCGTCGCGAGCCCGGGGTCGATCTCCACCAGGTAGAGACGCCCGGCCCGCGCCGCCAGCTCGTCGGTGAGCGCGCCCAGCCCGGGACCGATCTCGAGCACGACCGAGCGGGGCCCGAGCTCCGCGGTGTCGACGATCCGCCGCGCGACGGCCGGGTCGCACAGGAAGTGCTGGCCCCAGCGCTTGCGCGGGCGGAGCCCGGCGGCGGCCAGCGCCTCGCGCGCCTCCCGGCGCGCCCCCATCAGCGACGTCCTTCGCTCACGCTCACGCGCTCCAGCGGCTGCCGAAGGCGAGGTCGGCCTCGGCGTTCAGGTCGAGGCCGTCGGACGCACCGGCCGCGAGCCGCGGCGCGCCGGCAAGCGCGATCATGGCGGCGTTGTCGGTGCAGAGCGCGGGCCGGGGGAAGAAGACCTCGACACCCAGGGCGGCTGCCGCCTCGCTCATGCAGGCGCGGAGCCGGCGGTTCGCCGCCACGCCACCCGCGACCACGAGGCGCTCCACACCGGTCGCGGCGAGCGCCTCCGCCGTCGTGTCGACCAGCATGTCGACCAGCGCCTCCTGCAGGCTCGCGGCCACGTCGGGCAGCGCCTCGGCCGCCTCGGGGTGCTGGCTCAGGTACTCGCGCAGCGCGGTCTTGAAGCCGCTGAAGCTGAAGTCGAAGCGGCCGCGCTTGAGCGTGGCGCGCGGGAAGCGGATCGCCTGCGGATCGCCCTCGCGCGCCAGGCGGTCGATGACCGGTCCGCCCGGGTAGCCCAGGCCGAGCAGCTTCGCCGCCTTGTCGAAGGCCTCCCCCACCGCGTCGTCGCGCGTCCGCCCGAGGCAGGCGTAGGCCCCGGCCGAGGACGCCAGGTAGAGGCCCGTGTGGCCGCCCGACACGATGAGCCCCAGGAACGGGAAGGGGAGCGGATCGGCCGGCGGGCGCTCGAGGTTCACGGCGAGCAGATGGCCCTCGAGGTGGTTCACGCCGACCAGCGGCAGGCGGCGGCGCTGCGCGATGCCCTTGGCGACCGTGAGGCCCACGAGGAGCGAGCCGACCAGCCCCGGGCCGCGGGTGACCGCGATGCCCCCGACCTGCCCGAGGTCGGCCCCCGCGCGCGCCAGGGCGGCGTCGATCACCGGGAGGAGGTTGCGGATGTGGTGGCGCGAGGCGAGCTCGGGGACGACGCCGCCGTAGGGCCCGTGCACGGCGTCCTGCGAGGATACGACCGAGGCTGCGAGCTCGCCCTCACGCAGCACCGCCGCCGCCGAGTCGTCGCACGAGCTCTCGATCCCGAGGACGATCACCCTAGCTCGACGGCTTCACTGCGAGGAAGATCGTGTTGTCGCCGCGCCGCACGAGGAAGAGGAGGCTCTTGCCCTTGCCGCCCGCCTTGAGCGCCTTCTTGTAGGCGTCCGCGTCCTTCACCGCCTGGCGGTTCACCTCGAGGATCACGTCGCCGCGCCGCAGGCCCGCATCCGCCGCCGGCCCGCCCGGTTCGACCTGGGTGACGACCACTCCCTTCAGGTTCCGGTCGACGCCCAGGTTCTCGGCCAGGTCGGGGGTGAGCGTCTGCACGGCGAGGCCCAGGTCCTCGGCCGTGCCGGTGGCGCGCTCCGCGGTCTCCTCTTCCTTGAGCTCCTGGATCTTGATGCTGAAGGTCTCCGTCCCCTTACCGCGGATCGCCTTCAGCTTGACCGTCTTGCCGACCGGCGTGCGCGCCACCAGGAGCGGCAGCTCTGCCGAGTCGCTCACCGGCTTGCCGTCGTACTCGACGATCACGTCGCCCTGCTTGATGCCGGCGGCCTCGGCGGGGCCGTCCTTCACCACGTCGGACACCAGCGCCCCCTTGGGCTCGGAGAGCCCGAGCGACTCGGCGATGTCGGGCGTCACCTTCTGGATCATCACGCCGAGCCAGCCCCGCGTGACGTGCCCCTTCGACTTGAGCTGCGGCACGATCTCCTTGGCGAGGCTGATCGGGATGGCGAAGCCGATGCCGATGTTGCCCCCGCCGCGGCTGAAGATGGCGGTGTTGATGCCGACCACCTCGCCCCTGGTGTTCAAGAGCGGACCGCCCGAGTTCCCCGGGTTGATGGCGGCGTCGGTCTGGATGAAGTTGTCGTACGGCCCCTGGTTGATGTGGCGCCCCATGGCGCTCACGATCCCCGCGGTCACGGTGTTCTCGAGGCCGAACGGGTTGCCGATCGCGACCACCCACTGGCCGACCTTGAGCTCGTCGGAGTCGCCGAGGAGGACGGGCACGAGATCCGACGCGCCGTGAATCTCGATGAGCGCGATGTCGGTCTTCGCGTCGCGGCCCACGACCTTGGCCTTGAACTCCTTGCCGGTAGGCAGCTTGACGACGATCTCGTCGGCGTTCTCCACCACGTGATTGTTGGTGAGGATGTAGCCCGCCGGGTCGATCACGAAGCCGGAGCCGAGGCTCTTCGCCTTGTAGGGCATCCGCCGCGGCGGGCCGAAGAAGCGCTCGAAGGGTCCGAAGAAGTCGTGGAAGGGGTCGTCCTCGCCGCCCCCGGGGCCGCCCGGCGCGAGGGGCCCGCCCTTCACCTCCTGGGTGCTCGAGATGTTCACCACCGAGGGGGCCACGTGCTCGGCCAGCCCGGCGAAGTCCGGAAGGTTGACCGACGGGGCGGGCGTCCCCGTGCCCCCGCCGCTCGGCTTCTCGGCGCCACCGAAGATGCTGATCGCCTCGCTCGGCGGGAACAGATCGAGGCGTGCGCTCAGGACCACGCCGGCCGCGAAGCCGATCAGCGCCACCGCCACCATCGCGAGGCGGCCCGTACGCGGACTCATCTCTCCTCCTTCGTGCCACCTCGCACCAGCTCCACGTAGCGCATGCGCAGATCGTAGAGCACCGAGTCGAGGAGTGATTCTTCACCCGGCTCGAGGTTGCTTCTGGTCTTCTCGCGGAGAATGCCGAGGATGTCGATCACGTGCTTGGCCGCCACGAGGTCGCGCTCGAGGGCGCGCGTCATCGGGTTCGGGATCTCCCCCAGGTGGAGGAGCGCCTGCGTGCTGAGGCCGAGGACGAAGGTCGAGAACGTGACCGGCTCATCGGCACGCTCCGCGCCCGGCGCGGCGCTCTCGGGGGCCGCCTCGGGTGGCGGCGCGGGCACCTCCTCCGCGAGGTCGGCGCGCGCCTCTCCGCTGTCGGAGAACCGCCGGCGGTCCCTCACCTGGAAGCCGCGTCGCTCCTCCTTGTCTTCGGCCATGAAAATGTCCCCGGCCGCCGGAGCGGATCAGTACGCCATCTCGCGCAGCCGCCGGATGCGCTCCTCGATGGGGGGATGAGTGCTGAACAAGCGGGCGAGCCAATTGCCGCGCAGCGGGTTCACGATCCAGAGATGCGCCGTGGCCGGCCCCGCGGACAGCGGGATGCGGCCGGACACGGCCCCGATCTTCTCGAGCGCCGACGCGAGCGAGCGCGGCGCGTGGGAGAGCTGGGCGCCGCTCGCGTCCGCCTGGTACTCGCGCGCGCGCGAGATGGCGAGCTGGATCAGCATGGCCGCGAGCGGCGCCAGGACGACGAGGAAGATGAAGCCGAGCGCTCCCCCGCCTTCCTCCCGCTCGTCGCGGCGGAGCCCACCGAAGAGCGCGGCCCACTCCGCCATGCGGGCGATCATCAGCACCACGCCCGCCAGGGTGGCGGCGATGGCGCTGATCAGCGTGTCGCGGTTGCGTACGTGGGAGAGCTCGTGCGCGAGCACGCCGCGCAGCTCGTCCAGGGTGAGGAGGCGCATGATGCCCTCGGTCACCGCCACCGCCGCGTGCTCGGGGCTCCGGCCGGTGGCGAAGGCGTTCGGCGACTCGCTCGGGATCAAGTAGACGCGCGGCATCGGCATGTGCGCGCCCGCCGCCAGCTCACGCACGACGCGGAAGAGGTCGGGCGCGTCCTGCTCGGACAGTGCGCGGGCACCGTAGGCCGCGAGCACGATCCGGTCGGAGAACCAGTAGCTGCCGAGGTTCATCACGATCGCGAAGACGAGCATCAGCGTCATGCCCTGCATGCCGCCGACGAGCTGGCCGACCCACATCAGGAGCCCGGTCAGCAGACCGAGCAGAAGCGTCGTCTTGAGAGCATTCGACATGCGGCTACGCCTTCATTGGACGGGGGCCACGGCGGTATATTTGAGGGCCGTCAGGAGCGTCCGGTGAGGTCGTACCCAGCGACGTTAGTGTCGGGGTCCCCCCTTGTCAAGGTGAACCGGCGCGCGCACGCGGCGATCACCCGCGCCGCTGGCAGGGCGGCGAGCGGGATACCATCGGGGCCGCCGCCGCGGGCGCCGAGCGCGACCAGGCGCCCGGCCAGCGGCCGCCAGCGCCGCCCCTCCGTCGGGCCGAAGAGGACGACGCCCGCCGCGCCGACTGCGCCGGCCAGGTGGCTGACGCCGCTGTCGTTGCCGAGGTAGAGCGCCGCGCGCGCGAGCAGGGCGGCGAGGTCCACGAGCGGCCAGTCGCGCACCTCAGGCGCGCCGAGGGCCGGGGGCTCGCCGGCCTCGGCCGGCCCGGCGATCGCGACCACCGACCCGCCGCGCGACCGCCACCAGTGCGCCACCTGCACGAAGCCGGCGATGTCCCAGCGCTTGGCACGCCCGCCCGCACCGGGATGCACGGCGAGGACCGGAGCGGTTAGCCCCGTCCAGCGGGCGTCGGCCGCGCTCGACGGCGGCGGGACGAGCCGCGCGGCCGCCGCGAGCGCTTCGGCATCCGTCGGCGCGCCCACGGCGCGGGCGTAGGC
>JBKPBB010000045.1:0-10545 GCA_046744245.1 Thermodesulfobacteriota bacterium | reverse complement strand
GCCGCGTCGGAGAGGATGTCGCCGTAGAGGTTCGGGAGGACGACGACGTCGAGCGCCTGCGGCTCCGCCACCAGCCGGCGCGCGAAATCGTCGACGATGAAGGTCTCGAAGCGGATGTCGGGGTACGCGGCGGCGAGGCGGGTCGCGACGTCGCGGAAGAGGCCGTCGGTGCCCGGCAGCATGTTGTGCTTGGTGGCGCAGGTGAGCTTGCCGGGCCGCCCGGCGGCCTTGCGGCGGCGGGCCAGCTCGAAGGCGAAGCGGACGACGCGCGCCGAGCCCTCCTCGGTGATGACCTTGAGGGCGAAGCGGCCGGGGCCGAGGTCGGCGACCGGGCGGCGCATCATCGGGCTCGAGAGCGCGAGCGGGCGGAGCGCGGCGAGCTCGCCCTCCACGCCGACGTAGAGATCCTCCAGGTTCTCGCGCACGATGACCAGGTCGATGCCCTCCGGGCGCGCGAGCGGGCTCCGATAGCCCGGGAGCCAGCGCGCCGGGCGGACGTTGGCATACGTCGCCTTGCCCCAGCGGAGGTAGAAGAGCGCCGCCGCGCTCCGGCCGCTGGTCGCACCGAAGAGCGCGGCGTCGGAGGCGTCGATGGCGCGGCGGGTGGCGTCGTGGTCCTCCACCGCCGGACGCACCCAGTCGATGGGGAGGCCGAGGCGGTCGACGAGCGCGACCGTGGGGCGCACCGCCTCCGGCGCGGCGTCCTCGCCCTCGATGACGACCACGCGCGCGCGTCCGCTCATCGTCGGCTCTTCGCCGGCGGCTCGTTGGCCGCGAGCACCCGCAGCACGTTGCCGCCGAGGATCTTCTCGACGTCGGCCGGGCCGTAGCCGCGCCGGCGTAGCTCGGCGGTGAGGGCCGGGAGCTTGGAGGTGTCCTCCAGCCCCGCCGGCGTCGCCGGCACCCCGTCGAAGTCGCTCCCGAGGCAGACGTGATCGATGCCCGCCACCTTGGCGACGTGGTCGATGTGATCGACGAGTCGCGCGAGCGGCACGGGCGGCAGCCGGGCCGTCTCCTCGCGCACCGTGCGCCACAGCTCCCTCGGCGGGAGGCCGAGCCCGCGCACGCGCGCCCAGACGGCCTGCTCGCGCGCGTAGAAGTCCTGGTCGAGAAAGGCGGAGCCGTAGTTCACGCACACCGCGCCGCCGTTCCGCGCCACCGCCCGCAGCATGGCGTCGCTCATGTTGCGCGGAACGTTCGCCAGCTCCCGGGCCGAGGAGTGGGAGGCGAACATCGTGGCCCCCGGCTATCACGGGTCGCGCGTCCAAAGCGACCTTGACTCCCCCGCGCGCGGCGCTAGCATTGCGCGCCTTGAGCGCGCCGAACGGCAGACGCCGCCGCGTGGTGGTGACGGGGCTCGGCCTCGTGACCCCGCTCGGCACCGGCATCGAAGCGAACTGGGAGAGCCTGGTCGCCGGCCGCTCCGGCATCGGCCCGATCACCCGCTTCGACGCCTCGGCCCTCCCGGCGCGCGTCGCCGGCGAGGTGCGCGACTTCGAGCCCGAGCGCTTCATCGAGCGCAAGGACTTGAAGAAGATGGACATCTTCATCCAGTACACCGTGGGCGCCGCCGAGCTGGCCGTCGAGGACGCGGGCCTGCCGCTGCCGCTCGCCGCGCCGGAGCGGACGGGCGTCATCGTCGGCGTCGGCATGGGCGGCATCTCGAGCGTCGAGGAGACGTACTTGAGCCTGGCCGCGCATACCGTGCGCCGCGTCTCCCCGTTCCTGATCCCGCGCATCATCCCGAACATGGCCTCGGGACAGATCGCGATCCGCTACGGCGCGCGCGGTCCGAACTACGCCACCACCAGCGCGTGCGCCTCGGGCGCGCACGCGATCGGCGAGGCGCTGGTCCTGATCCGCGACGGCCGTCAGGACGTCATGCTGGCGGGCGGCGCGGAGGCGCCCATCTGCCTCCTCGGCGTGGGCGGCTTCAGCGCCATGCGCGCGCTCGCCACCAACTTCAACGACGAGCCCACGCGCGCGAGCCGCCCCTTCGATGCCAGGCGCGACGGCTTCGTGATCGCCGAGGGCGCCGGCGTCCTCGTCCTCGAAGAGCTGGAGCACGCGCGCCGGCGCGGCGGGCACGTCTACGCCGAGCTGGTCGGCTACGGCGCCACCTGCGACGCCTACCACATGACGCAGCCCGCGCCCGAGGGCGCGGGCGCGGCCGAGTGCATGCGCCACGCCCTCGACGACGCCGGCATCGAGCCCGGCGCGATCGGCTACATCAACGCGCACGGCACCGGCACGCCGTTCAACGACGAGGCCGAGACGCTCGCCGTGAAGCGCGTCTTCGGCGCGCACGCGGCGCGGCTCCCGATCAGCTCGACCAAGTCGATGACCGGGCACCTGCTCGGCGCGGCGGGCACGATCGAGGCGGCCTACACCGTGCTCGCGCTGGCGCGCGGCGTCCTGCCGCCGACCATCAACCTCGAGGAGCCGGACAAGGCCTGCGACCTGGACTACGTCGCGCGCGAGGCGCGGCCCGCCCGCATCGACGCCGCGCTCTCCAACTCCTTCGGCTTCGGCGGCACCAACGCCGTGCTCGCCTTCCGGCGCGCCGACACCTAGCCCATGCCGGCCTCGCTCCTCGAGCGCCGGCTGCATTTCGTCGTCGGCAAGGGCGGGGTGGGGAAGACGACCGTCGCCGCGGCGCTCGCCCTCGTGCTCGCGCGCCGCGGGCGGCGCACGCTGGCGGTCGAGATGGAGCCGGGGGGGCGGCTCGCAGGCCTGCTCGGTAGGGGGGCGGACCCGCGCCTCTCCGTCCTCCACGTCGACGGGCGCGCCGCGCTCGAGGAGTACCTGAACCTCGTGATCCCGGTGAAGCGCCTCCTCGCCACCGTCTTCGCCAGCAAGATCTATCAGTACTTCGTCGCCGCCGCGCCCGGGCTGAAGGAGCTGATGACGGTCGGGAAGATCTGGTACGAGGCGACGCGCAGCGAGGGCGGGGGGCCGGCGTGGGACGCGATCGTGGTGGACGCGCCCGCGACGGGCCACAGCCTCCAGTATCTGCGCATGCCGCAGGCGGCGCGCGAGACCTTCGGCGCCGGCCTCGTGCAGCGCGAGGCGAGCAAGATCACCGAGCTGCTGCGCGACCGGCGTGCGACCGCGGTGCACCTGGTGACGCTCGCCGAGGAGATGCCGGTCATCGAGACGCTCGAGATGCGCGCGCAGCTCACGGGCGCCCTCGGGCTCCCGCTCGGCTACGTGATCGTGAACCGGCTCCACCGGCGGCGCTTCGATCCGGCCGCGCTCGAGCGCCTGCGCGCGGCGGCGAAGACGGCGCCCGCCCCCGAGCAGGCGCTCCTTCGCTGCGTCGCCGAGCGGGCCGCCGAGGAGAGCGGGTGGTCGGACATCAACGCCGCCAACCTGGCCCGCCTGCACGCCGGCATCGGCGACGCGCCGCTGGTCGAGCTCCCGTTCCTCTTCGTCGAGGAGTTCGGGCTCGCGGAGCTGGAGCAGGTGGCGCGCCTGCTGGAAGCCGGGATGGCGGGGGGCGCCGAGGCCGCGGCGCGCCAGCGCTCGAGGTCGTCGTGACGCTGCGCGAGCTGGTCGAGCGGCACCAGATCGTCATCTCGGCCGGGAGCGGCGGGGTGGGGAAGACGACCGTGGCCGCGTCGATCGCGCTCTGGGGCGCGCTGGCGGGACGCCGGGCGGTCGTGATCACGATCGACCCGGCGCGGCGGCTCGCGAGCTCGCTCGGTCTCGAGACGCTCGGCAGCGAGGCGCGCGAGATTCCCGCCGCGTTCTTCGCCGCGCAGGGCCTCGCGGCGCCGCGCGGGAGCCTCGCCGCCATGATGCTCGACCAGAAGGGCGCGTGGGACGCGCTCGTCGAGCGCCACGCGCCGGCCGAGGCGCGCGCCCGCATCCTCCAGAACCCCTTCTACCAGCACCTCTCGCAGACCTTCGCCGGCTCGCAGGAGTACATGGCGATCGAGCAGCTCTGCCTGCTGGCCGAGAGCGGCGCCTACGACCTCATCGTGGTCGACACGCCGCCCACGCGCCACGCGCTCGACTTCCTCGAGGCGCCCAAGCGGATCGGCGACTTCCTCGACCGCAAGGTCGTCAAGTGGTTCGTGCGTCCGTACTTCTCGGCCGGCTGGTCGGCGCTGCGCGCCATGAACCGGACGGTGGGTTTTCTCCTCCGCCGCCTCGAGCAGGCGACCGGCATCTCGGCGCTGGCGGAGATCTCGGACTTCTTCACCAGCATGAGCGGCCTCTTCGAGAACTTCCAGCCGCGCGTCGAGCGCGCGTACCGGGTGCTGCGCGGCGCGGAGACCGCCTTCGTGCTGGTGACGGGCCCCGAGGAGCAGGTCCTGGGTGACGCCGAGTACCTCTCGACCAAGATGGCGGAGCTCCACATGCCGCTCAAGGGCGTGGTGCTCAACCGCGTCCACCGCGAGTACCGGCCTGCGGGGCGCGGCGCGCGCCGCGGCGAGCTCGAGCCCGAGGACGCCGAGCAGGTGGCGCGCGCCGTCGCGACCGCGCTCGGCGGCGCGAGCGGCGAGGCGGGCGAGCTGGCGGCGAACTTCGTCGACTACCAGGGGCTGGCGCGCGGCGAGTCGCTGCGCCTGGAGATGTTCCGCGCGGGCCTCCCGCGCGCCGTGCCGGTCGTGCAGGTGCCGAACTTCGCGCGCGACGTGCACGATCTGGCGAGCCTGGCGGAGATGCATGGGCATCTGTTTGCGGGGAAGGCGGCGGCCTGAGGGCTCGTGCCAGTCACGGCTGGCGTCGGCCAGCCCCGCGTTCAACCGCGTCTTCATGGCCGTCCCGTGTCGACGCTGATCGTACGCGACGTCGGCGTTTGCCCACGGGCAGATCGTCGGCGTCCGGAGCCCTTTGCGCGTTGCTCCGCTTCGTCTTCTCCAAGAAAAACCAGGGAAGGTCCCGCGGTCGGAGAGCATCAGCTAGACAGGTCGGAGGCGTCGGTGGTAGGGAGAGCCAGCTCGGCGCCAGACGAAACGGTCGGACCCGATTGTGGGGTGGACGAGAGCTCTCGCTCGGTTTCTCCACAGAGACAACAGGGCAAGGAGCTGCGACTCGATGCTGGCGACCGATCGCCCCTTGCAAAGCCTCGACGCACGCCAGGCAAGCGTCCCGCCAGGGTGCCGCCGGGACGAGCTCGAGCAGAAGATCGAAACCGAGCTCGTCAAGCACCTCGTACGGCAGGCACGCGGGGGACTGACCGGCTTCGCGATCGGGACGGCGACGGTTGCCGCCGTGCTCATCGTCCTGTGGAATGCCGCTCCCCGGAGCCTGCTCCTGACCTGGTTGATCTCGATCGGGCTCTTGACACTTCCGGCGTTCGTCCTCGTGTGGCGATTCACGGACGGGCCGGACGCAGTGGAAAACATCGCGTCATGGCGGCGGGCTTTGGCCGTCGCCTACGGGCTTGCCGGCGCCGGCTGGGGCGCGGCCGCGATTCTCCTCTACCCGCGGGTAGCGGCACCCTACCAGCTCTTCCTGCTGTTCGTCCTGGGGGGCTCGGGGGTCGGCGGGATGGCGGCGCTCGCACCGGTGCGGGCGGCCTTCGTCGCCTACCTGACGGCGACGTTTCTCCCGATGATCGGCGTGCTGCTCGCCGGAGGGTCTCTCTCGGGCCTCACGACGGGCCTGCTCCTGCTGATGTTCTGGGCGGCGACGATTGCAGTGGCATCGGAGCTGCGCGCTCTGCTCGTCCGCTCGGTGAAGCTGCGCTTCGAAAATCTCGAGCTGATCGACGACCTATCGAGAGCGAAGGACGCAGCCGAGGGGGCGAGCCGTGCGAAGTCGGTGTTCTTGGCCAACGTGAGCCACGAGCTGCGCACACCGCTCGCGCTCATCCTCGGACCGACCCGGAGGCTCTTGACCTCGGGCAGGGGCGGGGAGGAAACGCGTCGTGATCTCGAGACGGTCGAGCGCAATGCGCAGGCGCTGCTCAAGCACGTGAGCGACCTCCTCGACGTCGCGAAGCTCGAAGCGGGCCGGATGGAGCTCGATCGATCGCGGCTCGACCTCGTCGAGCTCGTTCGCGGTACGGCCTCTCTCTTCGAGAGCGTGGCGAGGGAACGCGAGGTCGAGCTGTCGATCGAGACGCCGGACTCACTCCCCCTGATGGCCGATCGCGAGAAACTCGAGCGCGTCTTGCTGAACCTGCTCTCGAACGCGATGAAGTTCGTGCCGGACGGAGGACGCGTCCGGGTGGGGTCGTGCGTCGAGGGCCATGACGCCGTCCTTTCGGTCGAGGACAACGGCCCGGGTGTCCCCGTCCCGCTACGCGCGGCGATCTTCGAGCGGTTCCGGAGGGGAGACGACAGCACTACGCGGCGCTTCGGCGGAACGGGTCTCGGACTTGCCATCGCCAAGGAGCTCGTCGAGCGCCACGGTGGAAGCATCGAGGTCGGAGACGGAGCAGACGGCGGCGCCCTGTTTCGGGTGAAGCTGCCGTTGGCGCCCGAGACCGCTGGCATCGTACCCGAGGCCCCGAGCGGCCCGCCGGCCGGAGCTGCTCCGGCCGACCGAGCGGTTCGAGAGACGCTCGATCAGCTCGCGCGGCAGACCGTCGCGGAGCTGCGACCTCGAAGCGAGCCGGCCGGCGCGATCCGCGTCGGCGGCAGCCAAGGCCTCGTCCTCGTGCTCGAGGACAATCCGGAGATGAGCAGGTTCCTGGTCGATTGTCTCGCGTCGGATTACCGGGTGGCGACCGCTTTCGACGGCCGTCAGGGGCTGGAGAAGGCGCTCGAGCTGCGGCCGGACCTGATCTTGAGCGACATCATGATGCCGGTGATGGGTGGTGACGCGCTCGTGCGCGAGCTGCGGGCCCACCCCGAGCTCGAGGGCATACCGATCATCGTGCTGACCGCGAAGGCCGACGACGAACTGCGCGTCAAGCTGCTACGTGAGGGGGTGCAGGACTTCCTCACCAAGCCCACTGCCTGCGAGGAGCTGCGCGCACGGGTGGCGAACTTCGTCATGCTGAAGCGCACCCGCGACGTGCTCCAGGGCGCGCTCTCGAGCCAGAGCCGTGACCTGGCAGCCTTGGCGGACGAGCTGGCAGCCGCCAACCGAGCCAAGGACGAGTTCCTCGCCGTCCTGTCCCACGAACTCCGGACTCCGCTCACCCCGATCCTCAGCTGGTCATTCCTTCTCCGTGAAGGGCAGCTCGACGTCCCGGCGACGAAACACGCCCTGGAGACGATCGAGCGAAGTGCCAAGTCGCAAGCGCGAATCATCGAGGATCTCCTCGATGTCTCGCGCGCGATCACAGGCAAGCTGCGACTGAGCGTCGGACCGATCGCGCTGGATTCGGTGATCCACGCGGCGATCGACTCCGTACGGCCGACGGCCGAGGCAAAGGGCGTCCTCCTCGAGGCCGGGCTCGGTTCGGAGAAGGGACTGATCTCGGGCGATCCCGAGCGCCTCCAGCAGGTGGTGTGGAACCTCCTCTCCAACGCGATCAAGTTCACGCCGGGCGGCGGTCGAGTCGAGGTTCGGCTGGCGCAGGTCGGGGAGCACGTGCGTCTGACGGTCACCGACAACGGCGCCGGCATCAAACCAGCCGTGCTCCCGCGGCTGTTCGAGCGCTTCTGGCAGGCCGACAGCTCGACCACCAGGACGCAGGGAGGCTTGGGCCTCGGGCTGGCGGTGGTTCGACATCTCGTCGAGCTGCACGGAGGCACGGTGCGGGCAGAGAGCGAGGGAGAGGGGCGTGGTGCGACGTTCAGGGTGACGCTGCCCCTCCTGTCTCCCAGGACGGCCGTCGATCAGCTCCGATCGCGCATGCCGCTCGACGAGGAAGCCGCAGCGAGACGCACGCCGAGGTTTCAGGGGCTCAAGGTGTTGGTGGTCGATGACGACCAGGACACTTGCGAAACCGTTGGGGCGGTCCTCGAGCGCGCAGGGGCCGAAGTTCGCACGTGCCTGTCAGCGAGCCAGGCTTTGACGGCCATGGACAGCTGGGTGCCAGATATCCTGGTGTCGGACATCGGGATGCCCGGGGAGGACGGCTACACGCTCATTCGGAAGGTCCGTGCTCGAAAGACGGAAGCGGGAGGACGCATGGTGGCCGTGGCACTGACTGCCTACGGGCGCAACGAGGACCGGATGAAGGCACTGTCGGCGGGGTTCCAGGTGCACGTCGGGAAGCCGATCGAGCCGAGTCAGTTGGTTGACGTCGTCGCGAGCGTCACCGGGTATGGGGCGGGAGCCCAGCACTAGGCGCCTGCCCGAGTAACCGACGACGAGCCGGGGAGCGAGAACGGCAAGCGCAGCGCCGACCGACGAGGTGCGGCGCGCAGGATGCGCGCCGGGAGTTGGCCGCCGCAGGAGGGAGGAGCGAGCAGGCATCTAGCAGCGCGGCTACCGCCGCGCTCCCCCGGATCGTTCGCCGCAGCCGGCATGATTACTCGGACAGCCTCCTAGCGGTCGTGCAGGTGCCGAACTTCGCGCGGGACGTGCACGATCTGGCGAGCTTGGGGGAGATGCACGCGCACCTGTTCGGGGGGAAGGCGGCGGAGTCCGGACGCGAGCCGACTCAGTGCTTGGCGATCAGAGTGAGTTGATTCGCCACCAGGCGCCAACGTCCCTGTTGGTTGACCCACACGCTGATGGAACGGTATTGGCCGCTAGATTCCTTCCCGCTGTATTTCCCCTTCAGTGTGATACGGGCAGTGATGACTGCGGTGTCTCCGTAGACGCGCACGTCCTCATCCTCGCTCGCGACCGACTCGATCTGGGTGTGACCAGACCTGATGTTCTCGAGGCGCTGCTTCTTGGTGAGGAGAGCGCCGTGCGGGTTCGTGAACGTGTAGTCATCAGCCCAGATGTCATCCAGGGTCGTCACATCGCGCTTCGCGAACGCTTCGCGGTATGCACGAAAGCGATCTGCGAGCGCCGGGGGCCCGCTGCGACCGGGTTCCTTGGCCGCTTCCTCTCCAAGCGCGACGGAAAGGAGCACGCAGCTGAGAGTTGCGAGGAAGAGAAGCTGCCTCATGGGTCGCCTCCTGCCGGGCAATTGGGGCGTGACCGAAGGGCCACTCGTCAGACCTCGAGCCGCTGGCGGTTGCCCGTGCATACGGCGTGGACAGCGCCCGCGTCAAGCTCAGGTGGGGCGGATCTCCGCCGCGTCGTCAGTTGCCCGTGCCCGGCGTGACCCGTCCGCCCCGATGGCGGCGGTAGATCCCGTCCCGCCACGCCCGCAGCGGTGCGAGCACGGGGTCTTCCTCGGGGAGCAACCCGAACATCGCGCGCATGCTCTCGTCGAGCGCGAAGAGCTCGTCGGCCGGAATGCCAACCAGTCCCGCCAGCATGCTCGCCACGGTCAGGTCCGCGCGCGTGAACCCCCCGCCCACGAGGTACGGTGACGACGCGACCGCGCGCGCGAGGTCGGCGACCAGCGCGCCGAGGAGCCGCTCCGTGCGGGCCTCCTCCGCCGGCGACCACCCGTACTTGGTGGCGAAGTGGTCCGCGAAGGGCTGCATTCCGCGCGCCTTCCAGCGCCCGATCATCACCAGGCGGGCCGCCGGTGCCATGGTCTCCGTCGCCGCGATCTCCCACGCGCGCACCTGCGCCCGCAGGCGTGGGTCTTCGGGCAGAAGCGCGGGCGACGGGTGGTGCGCCTCCAGCCACTCGAGCGCGGCGTCGGAGTCGCCGATCACCGAGCCGTCGGCGAGCAGGACGGGAACGGTCGAGATGCCCGTCGTGCGCCTGAGCTCCTCCTCGCCCACGAGCGGCTGGTACGCCCGCCGCGCGTACGGCACCCGCTTCCACTCGAGCGCCCAGCGCAGGCGCTCCGACCACGGCGAGGGATAGAGCTCGATCAGCGTGAGCTTCGGCATGCGCGCGACCATGGAGCGCGCGCCGAGCTGGGTCAAGACGCCTGCTCCACCTCCGCCTCGAGCGTCCCCCACCGCCGACACTCCTCGCAGTAGCCGCTCCACGTCGCGACCTCGCGCCGGCAGGCGGCGCAGCGGAACGGCGCCGCCAGGCCGAGGTCGGCGCCGAAGGCGCGCGCGTAGGTCTCCGCCGCGAGGCTCGAGTTGCCGCGCTGCCGGTGCACCTCGGCCCAGAGGACGTGCACGAGGCGGTGGCCCGCCGCGTCCGCGGGGAGCGCGTTCAGCGCCGCCTCGGCCTCGTCGAGTTTGCCGTGCGCGATCAGGTGGCGCGCGAAGAGGAGCGCGACCGCGGCGCTCTCGGGATGGCGCCGGCGGAGACGCCGGTAGAGCCGGGTGGTGCGCTCGGGATTGCCCTCGCTGGCATTCAGGCGCTCGAGACGCTCGAGGAGGACGACCGCCGGCCGCCGGCGCGCGCCGCGCTCCCACACCCGCCGCGCCGTGAAGCGGCGGCCCGCACGCTCGAAGAGCTCGCCCGCGCTCACCCACGCGGGCACGAAGTCCGGGTCCTCGCGTGCGATCGCGAGGCAGAGGCGCGCCGCCCGCCGCGGCTCGCCCTCGGCCAGCGCCGCCTGATAGCGGAGGCCCCGCAGGACCCGCTCCTCGCGCGCGAGCGTCGTCGGGTCGTGGACGCGGAGCAGGATCTCGCCCTGCACGGCGAGCGCCTCGGACC
>JBKPBB010000143.1:0-8419 GCA_046744245.1 Thermodesulfobacteriota bacterium | reverse complement strand
GTTGAGGAGTCGGCTAATTGGTAAGCCACCTGACTCTGGATCAGGCCATTGGAGGTTCGAGTCCTCCCTCCTCAGCTCGCTCCGGTCCCATCGTCTAGCGGCTAGGACGCCGGCCTCTCACGTCGGTAACGGGGGTTCGATTCCCCCTGGGACCACTCCCGGGCGTGTCATTGCGCCGGCACGAGCATTGAAAACTTGACACCGTAGTCCCCAGCCGATACCCTCGCCTTGTCTTGTGTGTTGGGGTAACCCCGCAGCTGTGGTTCAGTCGCCCGGAGCGGTGATGGGGGTGGTGAGCGGAGGTCAGGGACCACGAGATCACGGGAGATTCCCATAACCGAGACGCAGCACGTCGCTCACGTCACCCACCCCGCCGTGGCCGGCGGCCGACAGGTCAGCAGCCTCGGCACAGTGCTTGCGACGACGCAGAGCGTGATCATCCGAGTGACGCAGCAGGATCCGACTCTTCCACCGCCCATGTCTTCGGCGCGCGCCGGGCCGTGGGACGTCTAGCCAGAGGAGCTGCCAAATGGATAGGCCCTCCTTCGAGCAGCTGATCAAAGAGGACCGCGCCGCCCGCGAGTCGAAGGTCTGGCGCGGCTCCTTCCTCGAGTACCTCGACCTCGTCCGCGAAGATCCCAGCCTTCCCAAGCTCGCGCACGCCCGCATCTTCGACAACATCATGCGGAGCGGGACCCTGGACATCCAGGAGTCCGACGACCCGCGCGTCAAGCGGCTCTACAAGGACGAGTCGTTCAAGGTCTACAACTTCTTCCGCGACGAGTTCTTCGGGATCGAGAAGACGGTGGCGCAGATCGTGCGCTACTTCCACTCCGCCTCGCTCAAGGGCGAGGAGAGCCGGCAGGTCCTCTACCTGATGGGCCCGGTCGGCTCGGGGAAGAGCTCGCTGGTCGAGCGGCTCCAGCGTGGCCTCGAGGCCTCCGAGCCCTTCTACGCGATCGAGACCTGCCCGATGGCCGAGGAGCCGCTGCACTTGATCCCCCGGCACCTCAGAAAAGAGTTCGAGAAGATGCTCGGCGTGCACATCGAGGGCGACCTCTGCCCGGTGTGCCGCTTCCGGCTGAAGGAGGAGTACGGCGGCCGCTACGAAGAGGTGCCAGTCAACACGCGCTTCTTCTCCAAGCGCAACCGCATCGGCATCGGCGTCGTCCCCCCCGTCGACCCGAACAACCAGGACACCTCGGTGCTGATCGGCAGCGAGGACATCTCGAAGCTCGACATGTACTCCGAGGGCGACCCGCGCGTGCTCGACCTGAACGGCGCGCTCAACGTCGGCAACCGCGGCATGTGCGAGTTCATCGAGGTCTTCAAGAACGAGACCGAGTACCTCCACGCCATGATCACCGCCACGCAGGAGAAGGTGATCCCGGCGCCGGGCCGCCACGGCATGGTGTACGTCGACACCGTGATCGTCGCCCACTCGAACGAAGCGGAGTGGCAGAAGTTCAAGGCCGACCACACCAACGAGGCGATCCTCGACCGCATCGTCGTGGTGAAGGTGCCCTACAACCTCCGGCTCTCCGAGGAGGTGAAGATCTATCAGAAGATCATCCGCAACTCGGACTTCCGCGCCCACGTCGCGCCGCACACGCTCGAGATCGCGTCGATGTTCGCCATCCTCTCGCGCCTCGAGCCGAACGCGAAGTGCGACCTGGTCACCAAATTGAAGCTCTACAACGGCGAGGAGGTCGTCGAGAAGGGCAAGACCAAGAAGATCGACATCCAGGAGCTGCGCGAGGACGCCAAGCGCGAGGGCATGAGCGGCATCTCGACGCGCTTCATCATGAAGGCGCTCGACAACGCGCTCTCCGACAACACCGAGGGCAACTGCATCAACCCGATCAACGTGCGCGAGGCCCTCATCAACATGACGAAAGAGGCGGACCTCCCCGACGACACGCGCAAGCAGTACCTCGAGTTCCTCCAGGACGTCCTGCACAAGGAGTACCTCGAGCTGCTCGAGAAGGAGATCACCAAGGCGTTCGTCTACTCCTACCAGGAGCAGGCCGAGTCGCTCTTCCAGAACTACCTCGACCACGCCGAGGCGTTCGTGAACAAGACCAGGGTCAAGGACCGCAACACCAAGGAGGAACTGCAGCCCGACGAAGGGTTCCTCAAGTCGATCGAGGAGCAGATCGCGATCATCGGCTCGGCGGCGGAAGGGTTCCGTCAAGAGGTGATCGCCTACCTCTGGGCGTCGAGCCGCCGCGGCGAGCGGGTCTCCTACCGCTCCTACGAGCCGCTCAAGGAAGCGATCGAGAAGAAGCTCATGACGTCGGTGCGCGACATCAGCCGCATCATCACCAAGGCGCGCACGCGGGACGAGGAGCAGACGCAGAAGTACAACGCGATGGTGAAGAACCTCCTCGACTCGGGCTACTGCGAGAGCTGCGTGGACGTCGTGCTGAAGTACGCCGCCAACAACCTCTGGAAGGACTGACCGGCGCTGCCGGTCGGTCCCGCCCGCCGCCCGTGAACCGCACCCTGGAGTCCGTCTTCCGGCCCTTCGAAGGCTCCAGCGCCGAGCGCAGCGACCGCTCGGCGGGGGACCGCGCTCGCCACCGCCTCAAGGTCCGCGAGTCGATCCGCGAGAACATCGCGGACATCATCGCGGAGGAGTCGATCATCGGGAAGGACCGCGAGAAGATCATCAAGGTCCCCATCCGCGGCATCCGCGAGTACAAGTTCGTCTACGGCGACAACACCCCCGGCGTCGGCCAGGGAAACGGCGAGTCGCAGACCGGGCAGGTGGTCGGCAAGACGAAGCAGGCCGGCAAGGGCGAGGACAGGGCCGGCGACCAGCCCGGCAGCGACTACTACGAGACCGACGTCACGCTGGAGGAGCTGATCGACATCATGTTCGAGGACCTCGAGCTGCCGGACCTGGAGCGCAAGGCGCTGCGCCAGATCGAGGCCTACCGGCTCGCCAAGCGCAAGGGCTACCGCCAGGTCGGCATCCGTGTCCGCCTCGACAAGCGCCGCACCGTCCGCGAGCGCGTCAAGCGGAAGCTCGCGAGCCGCCACGCCCACGCCGAGGCCGCCCTCGAGGCCCCGGCCGAGGTCGCGCTCGGGGCCGCCCGCGAGCGCTTCCCCTTCCACGAGGACGACCTGGTCTACCGCCACATGGTGACCGACGTGAAGCGGGAGTCGAACGCCGTCGTCATGTGCATCATGGACACCTCGGGGTCCATGGACACCATGAAGAAGTACCTGGCGCGCAGCTTCTTTTTCCTCCTCTACCAGTTCATCTGCACCAAGTACCGCAACGTGGAGATCGTCTTCATCGCGCACCACACCGAGGCGAGCGAGGTGACCGAGGAGGAGTTCTTCCACAAGGGCGAGTCGGGGGGGACGTTCATCTCGTCGGGCTACCTGAAGGCGCTCGAGATCGTGCAGGCGCGCTACCACCCGTCCCTCTGGAACATCTACGCCTTCCACTGCTCGGACGGCGACAACTTCGACTCCGACAATCCGGCAGCGTTGAGAACCGCCAAGGAGCTGGCCGAGGTCTGTAACCTCATCGGCTACGGCGAGATCAAGCCGCTCGGCTCGCGCTACTACGAGAGCTCGATGCTCAACATCTTCCGCCGCCTCGACGCGGACAACTTCCAGACCGTCCTCATCGAGCGCAAGGAGGACATCTGGCCCTCGTTCAAGGCCTTCCTCGCCAAGGACCGGGGGCGCGAGCAGGGCGCGTAGCGGTGGCCGCCTACACGCTCAAGGACCTCGAGTACTGGGACGCGCGCATCCGCGAGAAGGTGGCCGAGTTCGGCCTCGACTGCTTCCCGCAGGAGTTCGAGATCTGCGACCACGCGCAGATGCTCGGCTACATGGCCTACTCGGGCATGCCGTCGCACTACCCGCACTGGTCCTACGGCAAGGCCTACGAGAAGCTGAAGACCCTCTACGACTACGGCGTGTCGGGCATCCCCTACGAGATGGTGATCAACTCGAACCCCGCCCTCGCCTTCCTGATGCGTGACAACTCGCTCTGCCTCCACATCCTCACCATCGCGCACGTCTACGGGCACAACGACTTCTTCAAGCGCAACTTCACCTTCCGCACGACGCGCCCCGAGTTCACTATCGGCACCTTCAAGGCGCATGCCGACCGCGTGCGTCACTACGTCGACACGCCGTCGATCGGCCTCGAGAAGGTGGAGACCCTCCTCGACGCGGCACACTCGCTCTCGCTCCAGTGCCGCCGCAACCTCGCGGTCAAGAAGCTCTCCGAGGAGGCCGAGCGCGAGCGCCTGATCGCGGTCGCAACCCCGCGCGAGGACCCCTTCCAGCGCATCCACCGGCGCCAGGAGCCCACCGAGCCGGACTTGAAGCGCGTCCCGCCCACGCCCGACGAGGACCTGCTCCTCTTCGTCCGCGACCACAACCCGTTCCTGCAGGAGTGGGAGAAGGACCTGCTCACCATCGTCCACGAGGAGGCGCAGTACTTCATCCCGCAGATCGAGACCAAGATCATGAACGAGGGCTGGGCGAGCTTCTGGCACAAGAGGATCCTGGACGCCCTCGAGCTGCCGCAGGAGCTGCACCTCGAGTTCGTCGTGCGCCACAACCAGGTGGTGCGGCCCATCCCCGGGCAGCTGAACCCGTACCACCTCGGCCTCAAGGTCTGGGAGGACATCGAGCGCCGCGGCGACCACCCGACGCCCGAGGAGAAGGAGAACCTGCCCCCGGGGAAGACCGGACGCGACCTCCTCTTGCAGACCCGCGAAGTCGACCGCGACGCCTCCTTCCTCCGCCGCTGGCTGCACGAGACGCTCATGCGCGACCTCGACCTCTTCCGCTACGAGGCCAAGGGCGACGAGCTCGTGGTGAGCGAGGTCTCCGACGAGGAGGGCTGGCGGAAGGTGAAGGAGACGCTGGTCAAGACCGTCGGCATGGGGTCGATCCCGGTGATCCGGGTCGAGGATGCGGACCACAACCACAACCGCACCCTCCTCCTCGCGCACATGCACGACGGGCGCGACCTCCAGCTCGAGTACGCGGAGAAGACCCTCGCCTACGTCAACCGCCTGTGGGGCCGGGAGGTGGCGCTCGAGACGGTGGTCAACGGCAAGCGCACCCTCCTCACCTACGGCGAGCGCGGGTTCTCGGCGAAGGCGAGTAAGTGATCCATCGCCGCGCGCTGAGCCGCGCGGCGCCCCAGCGTGCCGCCTGTTGCCCGACGGGGCGGGCCGCTATAATCGGGCCGGGATGCCGATCTACGAGTACCGCTGCACGGCCTGCAAGCGGAAGGTGACCGTCCTCACGCTGCGCGTGAGCGAGGCGGTCGAGCCGGTGTGCGAGCACTGCGGGAGCCGCGCGCTCACCCGCCTGATGTCGCGCTTCGCGCTCGGGCGCTCCGAGGAGAGCCGCCTCGATTCGCTCGCCGACGACGCCTCCCTCACCGGGCTCGACGAGAACGATCCCAAGAGCATGGCGCGCTGGGTGCGCAAGATGGGGAAGGAGCTCGGCGAGGAGGCCGGCGAGGACTTCGACGAGATGGTCGACGAGCTCGAGGCCGGAGGCGAGCCGGACGACGGCAGCGACGACGCCGCGGGTGGGGACGACCTCTAGCGGTGGCCGTGGGCGCCAAACCGACGCCACTCGCCCCGCCCCGCGTCGCGCCGCGGCCGCCGTGGGCTGATGTGCTCGCCTCGATCGAGGACGGCGTGATCGTCCTCGACCACGCCGGCCGCATCACCGACTTGAACCCGGCCGCCGAGCAGCTGACCGGCATCGCCGCGTCCCAGGCGGTCGGCGCCGAGGTCGGGACCTTCTTCCGCACCAGCCCCTGGGTGGGCGAGATGGCGCGCGGCACGCTGGTCGAGGGCGCCGCGCGCTGCCGCGGCGAGGGGATGCTCGCCACGCGCGGGCACGAGGTGCCGGTGAGCGCCGCCTGCGCCCCGGTGGTCGACGCCGAGGGACGCGCGCGCGGCGCGGTCCTCGTGCTCCACGACCTGACCCTGCAGCACACGCTCGAGGCCACCACCCGGCGCGCCGACCGCCTCGCCGCGCTCGGCACGGTGGCGAGCGGCCTGGCGCACGAGATCAAGAACCCGCTCGGCGGCATCAAGGGCGCCGCGCAGCTGCTGCGCGGTGCGCTCAGCGACCCCGAGCTGGTGGGCTGCACCGACATCATCATCCGCGAGGTGGAGCGCCTCGACGGGCTGGTCGAGCAGCTGCGCGAGCTCTCGACCGCGCCCCACCTCCGCCTCGAGGCGGTCAACATCCACCGCGTGCTGAACGACGTCGTCGCGCTCCAGCGTCAGTCGCCGGCCTGGGGGGCGGTCGCGCTGCGCAGCGCCTTCGACCCGAGCCTGCCCCCGGTGCGGGGCGACCGCGCGCAGCTGACGCAGGTCTTCTTGAACCTGGTGAAGAACGCCCTGGAGGCGCTCGGCGGGACGGGCGAGCTCCTGCTCTCGACCCGCCTCGAGGCCCGCTTCCACATCCGCCGCCGCTCGGGGCGCGGGCGCTTCCTCTCCGTGCTGATCGAGGACACGGGGCCGGGCATCTCCGCGGAGCACCAGGCGCAGCTCTTCTCACCCTTCTTCTCGACCAAGGCGCACGGCACGGGCCTGGGCCTCGCCCTCTGCCACCGCATCGTCACCGAGCACGGCGGGACGATCGGCTACGAGCCGCGGCCGGCGAGCGGGGCCCGTTTTCGCGTGACCCTCCCCGTGAGCCAGGACGCGGGGCGGTGAGCAACGACGACGCCCGGGCGGCCGCCGCCGGCTCGATCCTCGTCGCCGACGACGAGGACTCGATCCGCTGGGTGCTGGAGCGCGCCTGTGCGCAGCAGGGACACAGCGTGGTGGCGGTGGCGAGCGGCACGGCCGCGCTCGCGGAGCTGCGCGCCCGCCCCTTCGACGTCGCGCTCGTCGACATCAAGATGCCCGACCTCTCCGGCCTCGACGTGCTCCAGCAGGCGCGCGCGGCGCGCATCGACACCCTCTTCATCATCATGACGGCGCAGAACACGATGGCGAACGCCATCGAGGCGACCAAGCGGGGGGCGTACGACTACCTGACCAAGCCCTTCGACCTGGAGCAGGTGGCGGCGCTCATCACGCGTGCCATGGAGCTCAGGCGGCTGACGCGCGACCTGGAGCGCCTGCGCGGCGAGCTCGAGCAGCGCCACGACCTGGTCATCGGCCGCACCCCGGCCATGCAGGAGGTCTACAAGGTGATCGGCCGCGTCGCACCCACCGACGCGACGGTGCTCATCCAGGGCGAGACCGGGACGGGCAAGGAGCTGATCGCCAAGACCATCCACCAGCACTCCTCGCGCGGCGGACCCTTCATGGCGCTCAACTGCTCGGCCATCCCGAACGAGCTCCTCGAGAGTGAGCTCTTCGGCTACGAGCGCGGCGCCTTCACGGGCGCGGTCGAGCGGCGCATCGGCAAGTTCGAGGCCGCCGCAGGCGGCACGCTGTTCCTGGACGAGATCGCCGACATGCCGCTGGCGCTCCAGGCGAAGCTCCTGCGCGTCCTCCAGGAGCGCGAGTTCACGCGCGTCGGCGGCCGGGAGGCGATCCGCGCCGACGTGCGCATCATCGCCGCCACCAACCAGGACCTCGAGGCGGCGGTGCGCGCCGGGCGCTTCCGCGAGGACCTCTACTTCCGCCTGAACGTCGTCCGCATCACGGTGCCGCCGCTGCGCGAGCGGCGGGCGGACGTCCCCGAGCTGATCGAGTTCTTCCTCGGCAAGGTGAACCGCGAGCTCGGGACGGCCCTGGTCGGGGTGAGCGCCGAGGTGCGGGACCTTCTCCTCCGCCACAGCTGGCCGGGCAACGTGCGCGAGCTCGAGAACGCGCTCGTGCGCGCCGCCGTCCTGGCGCGCGGGCGGACGCTCGTGCCCGAGGACTTCGCGCTCGCGGGGCAGCCGCGGCAGGCGGCGGGCGACGCCCTGCCGCTCGAGGAGGCCGTGCGCCGACGCCTGGCCGAGCTGCTCGCGGCCGATGCCACCGCCCTGCCGAGCGACCTGCACGCCCTGCTGATCAGTGCCGTCGAGCGGCCGCTCATCGAGGTCGTGCTCGAGCGCGCGGGCGGCAACCAGGTGAAGGCGGCCGAGATGCTCGGCATCAACCGCAACACGCTGCGCAAGAAGATCACCGAGCTCGGCATCGAGATCCGCCGCGGCGCCGCGTCGCGCTGAGTCGATGCGCCTCCCGCCGCTCTACGCGATCGTCGACCCGCTCGACACGGGCCGCGATCCGGCGGCGCTCGCCGCCGTGCTGCTCCGGGGCGGGGCGCGGGTCGTGCAGCTCCGCTGGCCGGGGGCGAGCGCGCGCGAGCTCCTCGACGCCGCCCTGGCGATCGGCCCCTTCGCGCGCGCGGCCGGCGCCCTCTTCCTGTTGAACGACCGCCCGGACGTCGCGCGCGCCGCCGAGGCGGACGG
>JBKPBB010000273.1:0-4347 GCA_046744245.1 Thermodesulfobacteriota bacterium | reverse complement strand
CCGAGCTCGCCTCGGATCTGCTCGTACGCCGCCGACACCTGGGCGGGGATGGTCGCGTCACTCTCTACCGGAAGCGCGATGCCGCCCGCGGATCTGATCTCGGCGGCGAGCGTCCGGGTGAAGTCGGCGCTCCTCGCCACGAGCGCGACACGGTACCCCTGCGCGAATCGGCGGGCGAGGGCAGCGCCCAGCCCGGCGCCGACGCCCACCACCGCTGCGACCGGCGCCTTGGCCGATACGTTCATCGCCGGCGACCCTACCAGGGTGCGCCGGTTCACACTACAGGGGTGACCCGGTGTTGCGCGGCGAGCGGGCGCCGTGCAATGCCCTCGACATGGGTGCCGTTGTCGGCTGGGAGATCATCGACCCGCTCTACTACGGCCGCTACGGCTACCCGCACGCCTCCTGGGCGTGGCTCCGGCGCCATGCGCCCGTCGCCTGGTTCGAGCCCCCGGGGATGCTGCCCTTCTGGGCGATCACCCGCTACGAGGACTGCGGCGCCATCCTGCGCGACCACCGGCGGTTCGTCATCGCGCCCCGGCTCGGGGTCTTCCCCGAGGAGCAGGCGCCCACCGACGCCCCGCCGTTCCGCCACCTGCTCAACATGGACCCACCCGAGCACGGCCGCTACCGCAACCTGCTGAGCCAGCAGTTCACGCCGAAGGCGCTCGAGCGCAAGCGGGCGGCGGTCGGCGGGATCGTCGACGAGACGCTCGCGCGCGTGGCCGATCGCGCCCAGGTGGACTTCGTCGAGACGGTCGCCGCCATCATCCCCCTCGCGGTGATCGCCGAGATGCTCGGCATCCCGCGCGAGGACTGGCAGCACGTGTTCCACCTCTCCAACACGCTCCTCGGCGCCGCCGACCCCGAGTACCAGCAGGGGGCGACGCTCGCCGAGACGGCCGAGCGGGCGCAGCAGGAGTTCCTCGAGTACTTCCGGCGGCTCTCCAGCGCTCGGCGGCGTGAGCCCCGCGACGATTTCATCACCGCCCTCGTCAACGCGGAGGTGGACGGCAAGCCGATCCCCGAGTGGGAGCTGCTCTCGTACTACGTGCTGCTCATCGTCGCCGGCAACGAGACGACGCGCAACGCCACCTCCGGGGGCCTGCTCGCACTGATCGAGAATCCGGGCGAGCTCGAGAAGCTCCGCCGCGACCCGACCCTGGTTCCGACGGCGGTCGAGGAGGTCGTCCGCTGGGTGAGCCCGGTCGTCCAGTTCTGCCGCACCGCCGTCGAGGACGTGGAGGTGCGGGGCACGAGGGTGCGCAAGGGCGAGGCGTGCTGCATCTTCTACCCGTCGGCCAACCGCGACGAGGACGTCTTCCCCGACCCGTTCACCTTCCGCGTCGACCGCACCCCGAACGAGCACTACGGCTTCGGCATCGGCGTCCACTTCTGCCTCGGCGCGAACCTCGCCCGGCTCGAGCTGCAGGAGATATTCAAGCGCCTGGTGGCGCGGCTCGACCGGGTGGAGCTCGCCGGGCCGGTCGACCGGATGCACTCGAGCTTCGTCGGGGGGATCAAGCGCATGCCCGTCCGCTGGCGGTTGCTGGCGTAGGGGGCGCGTGCAGGTTGCCGCTCGGGGCGGCAACGAGCTGCCCACCGGACAGGCGCGCGCGACGTTGGTGGACGAGCAGGCGCGCGTCTCCGGCGGCATCGATCTTGCTCCGCTCGGTCGCGTGGCTCTCGGCTGGCCCGGCGAGAAGGTGAGACCCCTGCGGTCGCCGGTGTGCGTTAGGAGCGCGCGAGTCGACAGACGGTCCTCCCAGTCGATCGACGGGCGTCCTGGACGCTGCCAGCCGGGGGCTGCGCAAAGACGCGCGTAGCCTCGTCTTCTTTTTTTCTCCCGGTCGAAGGTTCCATGGCGGCGCCTCGTGTGCTAGACGGCGCGCCGGGTGATCGCGGTGGCGAATCGGAAGGGCAGGGTGGGGAAGGCCGCCACGGTCATCGACCTCGCGTCGGCGCTGGCGCTCCTGGACCACGCGACCCTCGTCCCTCGATCCCCAAGGTAGCGCTACGACCGGGCATCCAGCCTGAATGGAGAGCAGCATGCGCAAGTCACTGGGCAAGGGTCTCGAGGCACTCCTGACGGCGCCCACACCCGCCGCGGCGCCGAGCGAGCTCGAGGTGCCGATCCACGAGATCGTGCCCAACCCCGAGCAGCCGCGCCGCCACTTCGACGACGAGGCGCTCGGGCTCCTCGCCGACTCGATCCGCCGCCACGGGCTCCTCCAGCCGCTGGTCGCGCGCCACATCGCGGGGCGCTACGAGCTGATCGCGGGCGAGCGGCGGCTGCGCGCCGCGCTGCGCGCCGGGCTCGAGCGGGTCCCGGTGATCGTGCGCGAGGCCCGGGCCGAGGACCGCCTCGAGCTCGCGCTGATCGAGAACGTGCAGCGCGAGAACCTGACCCCGCTGGAGGAAGCGGAGGCGTACCGCCACCTGATCGACGAGCGCGGGCTCACGCAGGACGAGCTGGCCGAGCGGGTGGGGAAGAGCCGGCCGGCGATCACGAACACGCTGCGGCTGCTCGGCCTCCCGGACGCGGTCAAGGCGCAGCTCGAGAGCGGGGAGCTGACGGCGGGCCACGCGCGCGCGGTGCTCGCGATCGAGGGGGTGGCGGAGCAGGTGAGCTTCGCGCGCGAGGTCGTGACGCGCCGGCTGAGCAAGAGCGACACGGAACGCCTGGCGGCCGCGCGGCGGAACCGTCAGGGGAAACATCCGGCCGCGGGCCGTCCCGCCGGCGACCTCCACCTGCGTGGGCTCGCCGAGGAGCTCACGCGGGGTCTCGGCACGCGCGTGCGGATCACGCGTCACCAGCGGGGCGGCGCGATCGAGATCGAGTTCTACTCCGACGCCGAGCTCGACCGCCTGATCGACCGCCTCCGGCAGGCCGTGCCGCGCGCCTGACTGCTTTGACACTGTCGGGGAGCCGGTGCTAGAAGCGGGCCGTTTTTTTGGGACGCCGACCACCGCGGCCCCCGGGCAAGACCCGGGGCACCTCGGAGCTTCAATGGCGCTATTCGGCAAGGACCGTGAGCGGAGCGATCGGCGCCGGGGTTTCGCTCCCGAGGCCGCCCCGGTGCCGCCCCGGGGTCCTGCGCCACGGGAGGGGGAGATGTTCGAGCGCGACAAAACTCAGGTGGACGAGACGGGCGCAACCAGCGCGTTCCTCGGCAAGGGCAGCCGGGTAAGCGGCAAGCTCGCCTTCGAGGGGGCGGTCCGCATCGAGGGCCAGGTGGACGGCGAGATCACGGCGCAGGACGCACTCACCATCGGCGAGGCCGCGGTCGTCAACGCGCAGATCACCGGTACGTCGGTCGTGGTGCTCGGCAAGGTGACGGGCGACATCACGGCTCGCAAGCGGCTCGAGATCCGCGCGCCGGGCAAGGTCCTGGGCAACATCTCTACGCCGAGCCTCGTCATTCACGAGGGCGTCGTCTTCGAGGGACAGTGCACGATGGCCGGCACGGAGGCCGGCCGGGCGGACAGGGATCGGAAAGTCGCCTTCTTCCCGAAGGACGAACGGCCGCAGGAGGCGGTCGCCTTCAAGGTGCAGTCCGAGCTCGCCAAGTAGCCGCAGCTCTCCTCCGTCTCTGGAATTGCCGCGACGCGTCGGGTAGTTATGACGGGTCGAAGCCGATCGCGCGATGAGTATTGACTACACGCTTCTGGTTCAGATGGCGCTCTTCGTCGCGCTCTGGCTCGTGTTGAAGCGCCTGTGGTTCGACCCCGCCCTGCGCGTCATCCGCGAGCGGACCGCTCGCTCGGAAGGCGCCGTCAGGGAGGCCCGTGCGATCCACGCGGAGGCCGAACGCCTGCGGGCGGAGCATGCGGCGGCGCTCGACCAGGCGAAGGGCGAGGCGCAGAGCGACATGCAGGAGATGCTCCGCCAGGCGGAAGCCGAGCAGCAGCGACTGATCAGCGAGGCGCGCGCGGACGCGCAGCGGACCCTCACCGACGTCCGCGCGCAGGTTGCCGAGGAGGTGGCGAGCGCGCGCCTCGGGCTCCGCGACTCCGCGGGTGAGATCGCCCGGATCGTGGCCCAGAAGATCTTGGGGCGCCCCGCATGACGCAGCACCATCACGCGACGGTCGGCAACCTCCTCTGGCCGAGCCTCAACTTCGTCATCTTCCTCGCGGTTCTGGTGCACTTCCTGCGGGCCCCGGCGGTCGAGTACTTCCGCGCCCGCACGGCGCGCCTGCGCGAGGCGCTGCAGACGGGGGCGCGGGCCCGCGCCGAGGCACAGGCGCTGCGCGCCGCGCTGGCGCGCGACGTCGAGAACCTCCCGGCGCTGCGCGCCCAGCTCCGCGCCGACTTGAGGGCCACCGCGGAGCGCGAGTGCGAGGC
>JBKPBB010000290.1:0-2088 GCA_046744245.1 Thermodesulfobacteriota bacterium | reverse complement strand
ACACAACTCGGTCCGCCCTCGTGCTGCGGGAAGCCCTCGGCCCCATCACTCTCTGGCCGCTCACTCCCGAAGTGGGGCGCCAGTACTACCAGGCCGAGACGTCGCTCCAGGTCCTGAACGTCCTCCAGGACCCGGACGACGGTTCGAATTCATTGCGTAAGTGGAGGCGGGGGGAATCGAACCCCCGTCCGAAGGTGCATCCACGAGCGCCTCTACGTGCGTAGCCTGCGTTTTGATCTCGCCGCGCTCGCTCCCGCAGGCGAGATCTCGCGCGGCCAGCCGGCGTTTGGTCTCGGCCCCCGCGCCGCCGGCGCTCGCGGGGGCCCAGCCCGAAGTATGGCGCTCGAGCCCGCCCTACGGGCGCAGGCAGGTCGAGCGTGGCGGCCTAATTAGGCAGCCAGTGCGTAGTTTTCGTCTGCAGTTAAGCAGCCCTGCTCGGATTGCGGGGTGAACAGGACCCCCGGCACGCAGCTCTCGCTTTCTCACCCCCGTCGAACCCAGATCGCCCCCTCAGACCAACGCAGCAATACTAAGGTCGCGCGGCCGCACTCGCAACCGGGCCGCTCAGAGCTGGTGGACGAGCGCCATGCCCGGGTACGGCACGCGGAAGGTCGGGAGCGATGCGCCTTCAGCGCCCCCGCCGCCCGCGCGCCATCGCCCGGTCCACCTCGCGCCGCTCCATGCGCTCCCGGATCGCGGCGCGCTTGTCGTGGAGCTTCTTCCCCTGCCCCAGGGCGAGCTCCGCCTTCGCCCTGCCCTTCGACCAGTACAGGCGCAGCGGGACCAGCGTCAGCCCCCGCTCCTGAACCTTGCCGCGCAGCCGTTCGAGCTCCTTGCGGTGCATCAACAGCTTCCGCGTGCGCACCGGGTCGTGGCCGAATTGGCTCGCCGGCCCGTAGGGGCTGATGTGCGAGCCCACCAGGAAGAGCTCCTCGCCGAAGAAGCGGGCGTAGGCGTCCTTCAGGTGCGCGCGGTTGTCGCGCAGCGACTTGACCTCGCTGCCGGTCAGCACGAGACCCGCCTCGAAGCGCTCGAGGATGTGGTAGTCGTGGAAGGCCCGGCGGTTCTGCGTGATGTCCCGCTCGCGGGCCTCCTTCGTCACCCTGTGGCCCTCTGCGGTCCCGGGACCTCGGCGCGGCGGTCACGTATCCGATTGTGCTCGTCCACGAACACGACCTTGGGCTCGTGTGCGCGCGCCGCCTCCTCCTCGAGCCAGGTGTAGGCCGCGATGATGACCAGGTCGCCGGGCGAGACGAGGTGCGCCGCGGCGCCGTTCACGCAGATGACGCCCGAGTCCGGCGGGCCCTCGACGGCGTAGGTCTCGAAGCGGTTGCCGTTGGTCACGTTCCACACCCACACGGCCTCGTTGGGCAGGAGGTCGGTCGCCTCCATCAGGCGGCGGTCGATGGTGATCGAGCCCTCGTAGTCGACGTTCGCCTGCGTCACGGTGGCGCGATGGATCTTGGCCCGCAGCATCTTGCGCATCATCGGTCCTGTCCTCCAAATGATTCCGGGGGCCCGTCCGCTGCTCGCGCGCTGCGCGCGCTCCGCTGCTCCGATGCCCCCAGACCAACCCCCGCGCGGCTCCCGCCGCGCGCAGCTCGAGCGCTCTCGCGCTCGGCCTCCCTCGACTCCGGGGGCCCGTCGAGTGCTCGCGCGCTGCGCGCGCTCTCGCGTTCGGCCTCCACCGGCACGAGCAGTCGATTGTCGATCAGCCGCACCCCGCCCACCCACACGGCCACCCCGAGCAGCGCCGGCGCCGTCGCCTCCTCCACCTCCTCCAGCGTCTCCGGGTCGCGCAGCTCCGCGTACTCGAGCCGCGCCCGCGGCTCCGCCGCGATCTCCATCCTCGCCCGTGCGACGATCATGGCTGGCCGCGTCTCTCCCGTCGCCACCATCTCGGCCGCGGCATCGAGCGCGCGCGGCACGCAGCGCGCGGCCTCCCGGTCCTCGGGGCCGAGGCGCCGGTTGCGGCTCGAGAGCGCGAGCCCGTCCGCCTCGCGCACCGTGGGCACGCCCACGATCTCGATGCCGAAGTCCAGGTCCGCCGTCATCCGCCGCACGACGGCGAGCTGCTGCCAGTCCTTC
>JBKPBB010000434.1:0-5592 GCA_046744245.1 Thermodesulfobacteriota bacterium | reverse complement strand
GTTCGCGACCGCGTTCGGCATCTTCCTCATTCCCGTCCTCTTCGTGGTCGTCGAGCGGGTATCTCGCCGCCGGCGGGAGCGAGCTCCGGAGGTGAGCCCGAATGCCGAGCCGCCGGCACGCTCAGCGGCCCCGCAGGCGGTGTCCGCATCCGAACGGGCGAGGTGATGATCGGGAGGACGTGGACAGCCGTGGCGGCGGTGGTCCTCTTCGCCGGATGCGCGCCGACCGCCGAGCCGAAGGGTCTCCTCGGCCGCCTCTGGCGTCTCGAGGTGGGGCCGCAGTACCGGCGGCCTCCGGTGGAGACACCGGAGGACTATCGCGGGCGAATCGGCCCGGCGGACGCGGCCTCGTTCGCGGACCTCCCCTGGTGGGAGGTGTTCGGGGACCCGATGCTGCAGCGTCTCGTGAGCCAGACCCTCGCGGGGAATTACGACCTGCAGAGCGCCGTCGCCAACGTCGAGCAGGCGCGCGCGCAGGTGGGCATCGCCGCTTCCGAGTTCTATCCGCAGGTCGGATACCGGGGTACCGCGGAGCGCCAACGGGAATTCCTCATCCCCGGGCGCCCCAACACCACCTTCAATGTGTTCCTGGGTGCCTTCAACCTGGCATGGGAGATCGACGTCTGGGGCCGCATTCGCCGCTCCACCGAGGCGGCACGCGCGCGGTTCCTCGCCAGCGAGGAGGCCCGCCGAGGTGTCGTGGTGACGCTGGTGAGCGACGTGGCGGCGGATTACTTCCAGCTGCTCGAACTCGATCGCGAGCTCGCCATTGCGCACGAGAGCGCAGATACGTACGGGCGCACGCTGGACGTGTTCACGCAGCGGTACCTCGGCGGCACCGATACCAAGATCTCGACGTCTCGTGCCCAGGCAAACCTGCAGGCGAGCATCGCGCTGATCGCGTCCCTCGAACGTCAGATCGTGCAGCAGGAGGACGCGATCAGCGTACTGCTCGGCACCAACCCGGCGCCGATCGAGCGCGGGATGCCGCTCGTCGCCCAGGCGACGCCGCCGACTCCCCCGGGGCTGACGACCGCCCTCCTGCATCGGCGACCCGACATCCGCCAGGCGGAGCAAGGCATGATCAACGCGAACGCCGCCATCGGGGTCGCGGTCGCCAACTTCTTTCCCACGGTCGGGCTCTCGACCCTCTACGGCGGTGAAAGCTCGAAGATCGGCAACATCGTCAAGGACAGCGGGAGCATCTGGAACATCGCGGCGAACGTCAGCGGACCCCTATTCCAGGGCGGCAGGTTGATCGAGTCGTACTACGCCCAGAAAGCGTTCTGGGACGAGACCATCGCCCAGTACCGTGCAACGATCGTCGAGGCGTTCAGAGAGGTCGCGGATGCGCTGGTGGCGGAGGTGCGGCTGGCCGAGCAGCGGACGGCGCAGGAAGCCCAGGTGGCCGCGCTGCAGGAAGCCCTGGACCTGTCGCTCCTCCGGTACAAGACGGGCCTCGCGAACTACATCGAGGTGCTGGACGCGGCGCAGCTCCTCTATCCGGCAGAGGCGGCCCTCGCACAGACCCAGCGCGATCAGCTGCTCGCGGTCGTGAACCTCTACAAGGCGCTCGGCGGCGGCTGGGAGACGCCGGGAGACCAGGCCGCGGCGCATTGATGGCGCTGCGCGCCGCCCATCATGCCCGGGCGGCCCGCAGCCGAAAGCAGCCGGTCGAGGTCGTGGGCTGCGCTGGTGAGCGCGAGATGGGTCGCCCGGTCGACTCTTGCGAGGCCACTCCGGCCCGGCGTAATTGATTGTACTGTATGCCGACCATCCCGCAGCGCACGCGCGTCTACCGGTGCCATCATCTCGACTCGACGCGCTGGGACGACATCGTTCCCCGTCCCGACGACATCGTCATCACGACCTCGCTCAAGGCCGGGACGACGTGGACCCAGCGCATCGTGAGCCTCCTCGTCTTCCAGACGGTCGAGCTTCCCAACACGCTGCATTGGGTGTCGCCCTGGCCGGACTCGCGCTTCATCATCCCGAAAGCCGAGATGCGGGAGGTCGTCGAGAGTCTCCGGCACCGGCGCTTCCTGAAGAGCCACCTCGCCCTGGACGGCCTGCCCTACCGGGAGAGCACGAAGTACATCTACGTCGGGCGGGATACGCGCGACGTCTTCATGTCGACGTGGAACCACATCAGGGCCTACACCCCGTTCGCGCGCGAGCTCCTGAACTCCGGGGAGAATCCGCCGGCGGAGCCCTTCCTCGAGCCTCCCGAAGACATCCGCGAGTTCTGGCGCTTGTGGATCACGCGCGCGACGTATCCGTGGGAGAGCGACGGATTCCCCTACTGGTCGCACCATCACCACGCGCGCACCTACTGGGACTTCCGACACCTGCCGAACCTGCTCTTCGTTCACTACAACGATCTGAAAGCGGACCTGCAGGGCGAGATGCGGCGCATCGCGCGCTTCCTCGACATCGAGGTTCCCGAGCAGAAGTGGCCGATGCTCGCCGAGGCCGCGACGTTCGCGGCAATGAAGCGCGACGCCGCGGTGCTCGGACCCGAGATGGAGATGATCTTCGAGGGCGGCGCGAACCGCTTCCTCTACAAGGGGACGAACGATCGCTGGCGCGACGTCCTGACGAGCGATGACGTGGCGCTCTACGAGGCCGCGGCGGCACGCACGCTGACGCCCGACTTGAAGCGATGGCTCGAGCGCGGCGCCGCGTCGGGGATCGACCCGAAAGGGTGAGCGCTCGCGGTTGGCCGCGGCGGGTCTCGAAGAATCGGGAACTGTCGCGAAGGACCAGCCGCTCTACGCGGCCCGGGGCCTGGTGATCCCGAGTCGCCTCATCAACGACTGGAGCGTCGTACGCTTCATTCCCAGCCGGGCGGCCGCGCCCCGCGGGCCACCGAGGGTCCAGTTCGTCTCCCTGAGGACCCGCAGAATGTGCCTCCGCTCGACAGCCTCGAGGGTCGAGGCTCTGTCCTCGTGATCAGCCCGAGACCGACGCCGCTTGAGCTCGCCGAGCGGAACTTCGAGGGTTCGCCCCTTCGAGAGGATCATTGCCCGCTCGATGAGGTTGGCGAGCTCCCGCACGTTCCCAGGCCACGCATACCGGCGCAGGGCCTCGAGGGTCTCGCTGGGGATCACCTCGACGTGCCGGTTCACCACCAGCTCGCCGCTATCCTTGTCGTAGAGCGCGAGGGCGGTGAACTCGTGTGGGATCGCTCGCTCCAGAGACGAGGAGATGGCGTCGACGAGCCCGGGCAGATCGAGGTTGGAAACCATGGCGTTCGTGACCTCGAGCAGCAGCCGGAGATGGTCTCGCTCGGTGGAGAGCTGCCGCTGCGTGGCCTGCGCATGGTCGAAGTTCAGCGCGTTGTCGACCGCCACCGCCACGAGCTTCGCGACTTCGCCCAGGAAGCCGACCTCCGCGGCCGGGTACGTGACCGGCTCACGGCTCCCGAAGCCGAGCGCACCGATCCGCCGGCGTGCGGTCGTCAGCGGCAGACTGCAGAAGCTGACGATGCCATGCTCCCGGAGCTCCGCCATGGCACGGGGCCACCGCGTCTCGGCCGCCGTATCGGGGACGATGAGCGGCTGCTGGGTCTCGATCACCCATCCGGAGTGGTCTCCGTCGACCGGATACTCCGGGAGTGTCGTGAATCCCATGCCGGTCGTCTCGAGAACCCGAGCACTCGTGCCGCCGCGTTCGGGCTGAAGAAGGACGAGACCGACACGGTCGAAGCGGACGACACGCTGCAGGTGGCGGGCTAGACCGCAAAAGAGCTCCTCTGAGTCTCGGCAGGATGTGATCGATTCGGCAACAGCGAGCAGCGCCTGGAAGCGCTCCGCCAGGGACAAGGGACCGGTCGACGGGTCGGCGGGGGACACTGCGAACTCCTTTCGACCATCACGAGTGTGAGTGCGGGCATCTTCCGGCGGCCGTGTTCGTGGCTCGGCGGGACGAAGCGTCCCGTCCCGCTCGCGCCCTCTTCATCCTACTTCTCGAGCATCGGCCGGCCTTCATGGGTCACGAGCAGGTCGTGCATGTCGTTCGCGTGCTCCTCCTCCTGTGCGAGGATCCGTTCGAGGAGCACCCGCGTGGTGGGATCCCGGTCGCCGAAGTAGCGCACCATCTCACGGTAGGTCTCGATGGCGACACGCTCGGCGACCAGATCTTCCTTGATCATGTCGACCAGGTTCTCGCCCTCGGCGTACTCCGAGGCGGCCCGGGAGCCGACCCCGTCCGGGTTCAGGTTCGGCTTGCCGCCGAGTTGATTGATCCGCTCGGCGAGGAGATCGAGATGCTGCTCTTCCTCCTTCGCGTGCTGGGCGAACTCTTCCTTGACCGCCTCGCTGGCGAGTCCGGTCGCGCAGACGGCGTGGTACTTGTACCGAAGAACGCACACGATCTCCGTGGCGACCGCGTGGTTCAGGAGGGCGACGGCGTCCTCCACCTTGCCGCCGTAGTTCTGCGTGACGGCGCCTTCGCTGAGATGCTGGCGAGCCCTGCGCCG
This sequence comes from Thermodesulfobacteriota bacterium, assembly GCA_046744245.1. Classification (GTDB taxonomy): domain Bacteria; phylum Desulfobacterota; class Binatia; order DP-6; family DP-6; genus DP-6. The sequence continues at coordinate 1,112 of JBKPBB010000434.1, read as the reverse complement.
AATCTCCTTGATGTCCGAAAGAAATGTCCCTGGAGCACTCATTGCCTATCCTCCTTCTTGTTCGGTCCGTTACAGTCGTTCGTCGACGTCATCATCATGATCCGTTGGCAGACGCTTCCCGCATCGGCGGGGCGGCTTCCCACCCGCCACCGACCGCCTTGTAGAGCGCGACCAGCTGGAGCGCGACGTCGCGCTGGGTCTGCGCGAGCGTGTCCTGCGAGGTGAAGAGCGATTCCTCGGCCACCAGCACGGTGAGGAAGTCGGTGAGACCCTGGGCGTAGAGATTGCGGGCGAGCTCCGCGGCGCGCCGGTTCGCGCGTACCGCGTCCTCGAGCTGGTCGCGGGTCGCCTGCTCGTGCGAGAAGGCGACGAGCGCGTCCTCGACGTCCTGGAACGCCTGCAGCACCACGCCCTCGTACGCCGCGAGCAGCTCCTGCTGCGTCGCCGTCTGGAGCGCGATGTTGGCCCGGATGCGCCCGCCCTCGAAGATCGGCCAGGAGACGCTCGGTGTGAGGGAGAGGAGCCGGCTCTGCCAGTCGAAGAAGTCCGAGCTGCGGACGCTCTGCAGGCTCGCGGCCCCCGAGATGAAGAAGCGCGGAAAGAGGTCACGGGTGGCGACGCCGATCTGGGCAGTCTGAGAGGCCAGCTGCCGTTCCGACCGGGCGACGTCCGGCCGGCGGAGGAGAAGCTCGGACGGGAGACCGACCGCGACCTGCGCGGGCGGCTTCGGAATCGGTCCGACGGCCGTGAGCTCCTGCTGGAGCGTCATCGGCGGCTGCCCGAGGAGGACGCTCAGAGCGTGCATCGCCTGCGCGGCCTGCTGCTCGAGCAGCGGGATCGTCGAGGCGGTGGTGGCGACCTGGGCTGCGGCGCGCTGGACGTCGATCTCCGGCGCGAGCCCCGCATTGAAGAGCCGCCTGGTCAGGTCGAGCGTCCCCTGCTGCGCCGCGACGTTCTGATTCGCCAGGGCGACTCGCTGCTGCAGGCTACGATAGGTGACGTACTCGAGGCCGACCTCGCCCATCAGGGAGACGAGCACCGCATTCCGGTCGTCCTCCGCTGCCTCGACGCTCGCGTCGGCGGCTTCCACTGCCCGGCGGTTCCCACCGAAG
>JBKPBB010000439.1:0-2615 GCA_046744245.1 Thermodesulfobacteriota bacterium | reverse complement strand
ACCACGCTGGCCACCGCATCCGGGGCTGCTTGTATCACCGGTGCGCACCGGCCAAAACGTCGACGGATCGAGACGAGGTTCGCGGCAGCTGCACCTTCAAACGCTGTGAGCGATGTTCATCGCCCACGGATTCCAGCGCCCCTCCAGGCTACGCCAGGCGACCATTCTCGGAGACTGGCTGAAAGGGACGAGCGGGATCGGTCCGCCAACAGTATGACTTCCAACGGGTTGGGCATACAGGCAGTAGGGCGAAACGCTCGCGTCTTCTACGGCTGGTGGATCGTGCTGGTGGCCTTCATCTGCCACGCCGTCAACACCGGCATGATCTTCTACGCGTGGGGCGTCTTCTTCCGGCCGCTGGCCGAGGCCTTCGGCGGGCACGCGCCGGTGGCGAGCGGCTTCTCGGCCCTCCAGTTCGCCGCCGCCGGCTACTCGCTGCTCGTCGGCCGCGCCGTCGACCGGCACGGCGCACGCCCGGTCGAGATCGTGGGCGCGCTCGTGCTGGCGGCGGGCTTCCTCATGCTCTCGCGCGTCCACTCGCTCGCCGCCTTCTACCTCTGCCTCGCCGGTCCGGTCGCGTTCGGCTCGACCTGCATCGGTCCGCTGCCGAACAACTCGGCGGTGGCGCGCTGGTTCGTGCGCCGGCGCGGGCAGGCGCTCGGCATCGCCACCGCCGGCATCTCGGCGGGCGGGATCGTGTTCGCCCCGCTCGCCGAGCGCCTGATCACGGCCTTCGGCTGGCGGGCGGCGTTCGCCGTGCTCGGCGTGCTCGCCGCCGTGATCGTCCTCCCTCCGGTGATGCTCTTCATGCGCCGCGATCCCTCCGAGCTGGGCCTCCTGCCCGACGGCCTCGCCGCCGCCGCGCATGCCTCACCCGCCGACCTGGCGCTCGTCGAGCACGAGATCGAGCGCTCCATCCGGCCCGAGGTGGCGTTCCGGCAAGCCAACTTCTGGCTCATGGCGGCGGCGTTCAGCCTCACCATGGCGGGGCTCGCCTCGGTGCTGCTCTACCAGATGCCGCTCCTGGTGGACCGCGGCCTCCCCGAGTCGGTCGCCTCGCTCGTCCTCGGCGCGACCGCGGCCATGGGCGTGGTGGGCAAGCTCGGCTTCGGCGCGCTGCTCGATCGCTTCGACCAGCGGCGCGTGGCCGCCGTGTGCTTCTGCCTGCAGAGCACCGGTGTCCTCCTCCTCTGGACGACGCGCAGCATGCCGCTGCTCGCCTGCTACGTCGTCCTCTACGGCTACGCGATGGGCGGCAACGCGACGCTGTTCGCGAGTCTCAACGGGGCGGCCTTCGGCCGCCTCCACTACGGGGCGATCGCAGGCCGCATGAGCCCCTTCCTGGTGCTCGCGCAGGCGATCGGCGTGCCCGCGACCGGCTACCTCCGCGACCACACGGGGAGCTACGACCCCGTGCTCGCGACGGTCACCGTGGCGAGCCTCCTCGCCGCCGGCATCGTGCTCCGCGTGCGCCTCCCGGGGCGCTTGCGGCCCGCAGCCGCTTCGCGTACGAACCCGCGCTGATCATGCAGGGGCTCGTCGTCCGCTGGCTGGTGAGCGCGATCGCCCTCTATCTCACCAGCCTGATCGTGCGCGGCATCGAGATCCAGAGCGTGGCGGCGCTCGTCTTCGCCGCCGTGACGATCGGCGTGCTCAACGCGGTCGTTCGTCCGCTCATCCTCCTCCTCACGCTGCCGCTCAACATCTTGACGCTCGGCCTCTTCACGCTGGTGGTGAACGCGAGCATGCTCTGGATGGCGTCCGAGGTCGTGAAGGGCTTCACCGTACACGGCTTCTGGTCGGCGCTCGGCGGCTGGCTCCTGATGTCGTTCTTCACCTTCGTGATCAACGTGCTGATCGGCGAGACGGGGAGGATCGAGGTCGTGCACGTGCGGCGGGTCGTGCGCTTCTGATGCGCTACGCCTACTCGCGCGAGCAGCTCGCGTGGCGCGACGAGGTGCGCCGCTTCTTGCAGAAGGCCGTCACGCCTGCCCTGGTCGCCGAGATGCGCCAGGCGGGCAACGAGGGCGACGGGCCGCTGGCGCGCGCCTTCCATCGCAAGATGTTCGAGAAGGGGTGGTGGGCGATCGGCTGGCCGAAGGAGTTCGGCGGCCTCGGGAAGTCCGCCGTCGAGCAGTACATCTTCATCGACGAGATGATGGCGGCGGGCGCGCCGGCCATGCGGCTCGCGGTGAGCTCGGTCGCGCCCACCATCCTGCGCGTCGGCAGCGAGGAGCAGAAGGCGCGCTGGCTGCCGCCCATCTTGAAGGGCGAGATCGACTTCGCCGTCGCCTACTCCGAGCCCGACGCGGGAACGGACCTGGCGAGTCTGAAGACCCGCGCCGTCCTCGACGGCGACCAGTGGGTCGTCAACGGGCAGAAGATCTGGAACACCGGCGCGCACACCGCGAGCCACAACTGGGTCGCGGTGCGCACCGAGCCCGAGGCGCCCAAGCACAAGGGCATCTCGATGCTGATCGTGCCCATGGACCGCCCGGGCATCACCGTGCAGCCGCTCTGGACCTGGTCGGGCATCCGCACCAACGCGGTCTTCTTCGAGGACGTGCGCGTGCCGCGCGACCACCTGGTGGGCGAGCGCGGCATGGGCTTCTACT
>JBKPBB010000118.1:0-3826 GCA_046744245.1 Thermodesulfobacteriota bacterium | reverse complement strand
CCGCATTGAACACCGTCCCCACGGCCGTCGTGCGCAGCCGCGTGGGGAACAGCTCGGCGAACATCGGTCCGAAGTTGGACCACGTGCCCGTCCCGAAGCCGACGATCCAGAGGCAGAAGAGAAGGAGAGGGGGCCACCCCTCGATGGCCCGCCAGAGGAGCGTGATCGACACCAGCCCGGCGGCCATCAGCATGGCGTAGAGCGAGAACGCCGGCTTCCGACCGACCCGGTCCGAGACGAGGCCGAAGGACGCGTACCCGAGCAGCTCGCCGCACACGACGACCAGGATCTTGAGCCCCGAGCTGGCGATCGAGAGCCCGCGCTCTTCGGTCAGGTAGGTCGGCAGCCAGGTGTAGGTGAACCAGTACGAGGACATGTTGAGCACGGCGAGGCCGAAGGCGAGGCCGACGTGGCGGCGGAGCCCGGGTGCGAGCAGATCGGCCAGCCGGGGCCGCGCCGCGGCCCGTTGCCAGAGGTCCGACTCGGGCAGCGTGCGACGGATCGCGGTCACGAGCAGCGCCGGCAGGCCGGAGAGGACGAAGGCCGCCCGCCACCCGATGTGCGGCGCGACGAAGCTCCCGACGATCGCCGCGAGCCCGACACCCGCCGGCGCGCCCGTCTGGAGGAGCGCGCCGAAGCGCCCGCGGAGCCGCGGGGGCACCGTCTCGCCGAGGAGCGCGTGCCCGATCGCCCACTCGCCGCCGACGCCGAGCCCGGTCACGACGCGCGCGGCGAGGAGCGTGGCGACCTCCGGCGCCAGGCCACAGAGGACCGTCCCGGCGCTGTAGGTGAGGATGGACCACTCGAGGACCGCCTTTCGCCCGAAGCGGTCGGCGAGGTAGCCGAAGAGCGCGCCACCCAGCGCCGTCGCCCCGAGCGACGCGCCGAGCAGCACGGCATGCGCCTCGCGCCCGAGGCCGAGCTCGCGCGAGATCGGTGCGAGCAGGAACGTGTAGAGGATCAGGTCGTAGAAATCGAAGAGCCAGCCCGCCCAGGTGAGGGCCAGGATGCGGTAGTGGACCGCCGTCGGGCGCTCGTGCTCGTTGAGGAGCATCGGCGGGCCGGTGTAGCATCCCGCACCTCGGCTCGGGAACGCGGGAGGTCGCACTCATGGCAGACATGCTCGCCGGCCGCGTCGCGGTCGTCACCGGCGCGGGCCGCGGCATCGGGCGGGGCGTCGCCCTCGGGCTCGCCGCCGAGGGCGCGAAGGTGGTCGTGAACGACTACGGCGTGGCCCTCGACGGCAGCGCGCCCTCGAGCGGCCCCGCCTTCGATGTGGTCGAGGAGATCCGCCGCGCCGGCGGCGAGGCCGTCCCCAACACCGACTCGGTCGCCACCTGGGACGGCGCCGCGCGCCTCATCGGCACGGCCCTCGAGCGGTGGGGCCGCCTCGACGCGCTCGTCACCTGCGCCGGCATCCTGCGCGACCGCATGGTCTTCAACATGAGCGAGGAGGAGTGGGACGCGGTCATCGCCGTGCACCTGAAGGGCACCTTCAACTGCGTGCGCCACGCCTGCACGCACATGCGCGAGCGGCGCTACGGGCGGATCGTCACCTTCAGCTCGGGCGCGGGCCTGTTCGGTAATCCCGGGCAGGCGAACTACGGCGCCGCCAAGTCGGCGATCGGCGGGCTCACCAAGGTGGCGGCGCGCGACCTCGGGAAGTACGGCATCACCGTGAACGCCATCTGCCCCGTCGCCGGCACGCGCATGACGGTCAACGAGGAGGTGCGGCGCGCGCGCGAGCTCAGGAGGCAGCAGGGCATCCAGCGCGAGGACCGCGGCGTCGCCCAGATCGAGGAGCTCGACCCCGACGACGTGGCCCCCATGGTCGTCTACCTGGCGAGCGAGCACGCCGGCGGCGTCAATGGGCAGTTCTTCCTCTGCTTCGGAAGCCAGGTGGCGCTCGTCTCCCAGCCGCGGCCGGTGAGGACGCTCTACAAGGCGGACGGCGACTGGACGCTCGACGAGCTCGAGCGGCTGGCGCCGGCGACGGTCCTCGAGGGCCTCGTGAACCCGGCGCCGCCGAAGGAGGCCTGAGCCATGGCGAAGCGGCTCGAGGGCAGGACGGCGGTCGTCACGGGCGCGGGGCGCGGCATCGGCCGCGCCATCGCCGAGCTGCTCGCGGCCGAGGGGGCCGCGGTGGTCGTCAACGACCTCGGGGCCGAAGTCGACGGCCGCGGCGCCTCGCGCCGCGTCGCCGACGAGGTGGTGGAGGCGATCCGCGCCCGCGGCGGGCGGGCGGTCGCCAACGCGGACAGCGTCGCGGACTTCGCGGCCGCCGAGCGCATCGTGGAGACGGCGGTCAGGGAGTTCGGCGCGATCGACATCCTGGTGAACAACGCCGGCATCCTGCGCGACCGCATGATCTTCAACATGACCGAGGAGGAGTGGGACGCGGTCATCGCCGTCCACCTGAAGGGCACCTTCAACTGCACCCGGCACGCCACCCGCCGCATGCGCGAGCAGCGGCGCGGGCGGATCATCTCGATCTCGTCCACCTCGGGCGTCTACGGCAACTCGGGGCAGGCGAACTACGGCGCGGCCAAGGACGGCATCGCGGGGCTCACGCGCGTCGCCGCGCGCGACGTCGGGCGCTACGGCATCACGGTGAACGCCGTCTGCCCCGGCGCGATGACACGCATGACCGCGACCGTCCCCCAGGCGGCGCGCGCGGTGCGCGCCGAGCGCGGCCTCTCGACCGGCGCCGGGGAGCGCCGCTTCCCGCTCCGCAACTTCGGCCCCGAGAACGTGGCGCCCTGGGTCGTCTACCTGGCGACCGACGCCGCGAAGAACGTCAACGGGCAGCTCTTCCTCGTGATGGCGGGCATGGTGGCGCTCCTCAACTACCCGGCGCCCGTGCGCACCATCGCCAAGGCCGGCCGCTGGACGCCCGAAGAGATCGCGACCATCTTCCCGCACACCCTGGGCCAGGACCTGGCGAACCCGGCCCCGGCGAAAGAGTCCTAGCGAGGCCCCGCCTCGGACCGACGAGACGTCGCGTACCAATCGCGTGCTCGGGGGACTGGACTCGGGTCCAAATCTTGCTTAGACTCGGGTCCAATGCTCGACCGAATCGCCGCGGACGGGCAGCCGGCGTCGGACCGACGCGCCCGGCAGCGCGGCAGTCAGCGGACGCGCATCGTCGATGCCGCGCGCCGGCTGTTCACGCGGCGCGGCGTCGACGACGTGACCATGACGGAGGTCGCCGCCGAGGCCGGGGTCGCGCGGGCCACCGTCTTCAACTACTTCGGCTCGAAGCACGCCCTGCTGGAGGCGATCACCGAGGAGGTCATCTCCCACTACCAGGGCATGCTCCGCAACGCGCTCGCGGACACGACGAGCCCGACGCCTCTCATCGTCCGCGCGTTGTTCGAGCAGATGGGCGCCGGGATCGAGGAGGACCGGCGGTTCTATCGCGGGGTCTTCCGCGAGATCGCGAAGGTCCGTCTCGGGCTGGACGAGGGCGGGATGGGACAGCGGGCGGGGGAGGTCGCTCTCGATCTGCTGGTGCAGCTGCTCGGCCGCGGCCAGCAACGCGGCGAGCTCAGCCTGGAGTACCGCGCCGAGGATCTGGCCTCGGCGTTCGACAGCCTGGTGAACGGCACGATCACGCACTGGCTCTACGGCGACGCGGCTGAGCCGCTGCGCCAGCGGATGCGGCGCGCGGCCGAGGTGTTCCTCGGTGCGGTCGCGCTCGCGCCGGCGGCCCATCGGTCGGCCCCGCTCCCCGTGCTCGCCCCACGGCGGCGACGGACACGCGCGCCACGCCGTAAGCGTCATCCACCGGGAATGAGGACCTCATGACTGCGCTCGAGTACAACCC
>JBKPBB010000039.1:0-1947 GCA_046744245.1 Thermodesulfobacteriota bacterium | reverse complement strand
CACGTTCGGCAGCCGCCAATCGTTGTGGCCCGCGAAGTTCGTGCTGTTGAGCGTCGCCACGTGCCCAGAAATCGCGTTCGCCCACGTGTACGTGTTGTGGTCGTCGTGAACCGTCCCGTCGTGCGAGAGCTTCTCCCACATTAGCCCGGTGGTCACGTCCGTGACCGTCCCGTCCCCGTTGTCGACGTAGGCGAGCGGGGCTCCCTCCCGGAGGTCGCCGTCCTCGCCCGTGCCGGCACACGGGATGACGCTCCCACTGCTGTTCCAGCACGTCGTCTGGTCGGTCGCCGGCAGCTGGCAGCCCCATCCGCTGCGCGGTCCGAGTAGCAGGATAACGCCGAGCAGGAATGGTACGAGCCCCATGCCTGCGAGGGGCGACCAAGTTCTAGCTTTCAAGCATTTGAGGTCTTCCACGTCCTTCGTCTTCACCAGCCATGCTGTTGCTAGGCCAGTTCGCGCTCGTCCGTCAAGGGAGAAATGGCACCCGACGCTGCGGCAAGGCGTAATGCAAATGCCTCGTCGCAACGAGGCTAGCGTGCCTTCCAGTGCGGCGGGCGCTTGGCGACGAAGGCGCGCGGGCCCTCGGCGTGGTCCTCGCTCTGCTCGACCACCTCGAGGTAGCCGGCGGCGATCTCCTCGGCCTGGGTGATGGGGAGGCCGAGCCCCTGGAGGATGCCCATCTTCGTCCCCCACACCGCGAGCGGCGCGTTGCTGACCACCATCGCCGCCAGCTCGCGGGCGCGCTCCATGAGACGCGCGTGCGGCACCACCTCGGTGACGAGCCCGACCTCGTAGGCGCGCTGGGCGCTCAGCCGCTCGCGGCTCCCGAGGAGCGCCATGCGGAGGCAGACCGCGACCGGTACGCGGCGCGCCATGTTCACCATCTCGTGCGAGGAGACGTAGCCGAGCGAGACGTGCGGATCGACGAACGTGGCCTTGTCCGAGGCGATCGGGATGTCCGCCTCGGTCACCAGGTCGAGCGAGAAGCCGGCGACCACGCCGTTCACCGCCGCGATCACCGGCTTGTGGACGAGCTGGCGGCGCGGCGTGGGCAGCTCGCGGATGCCCTCGATCATGGCGAGCTCGCGCCAGCGGTCGGGCCGGGTGAAGCCGCCGGTGGCGAGCGACTCGACGTCGGCGCCGCTCGAGAAGGCCTCGCCCGCGCCGGTCACGATCGCGGCCCAGATGTCGGGCTCCGCCTTCACGCGCTGCCAGCAGGCGCGCAGCTCGTCCTTCATCTGCTGGTTCATCGCGTTCTTCCGCTCGGGGCGGTCGAGCGTGATGGTCGCGACCCGGTCGGCGACCTCGAAGCGCACCGTCTCCATGCGGCTCCGCTAACACGAAGGCGGGCGCCAAAGCCACCCGCCGGGTGGGGCGGGGTGGCAGCACTATCAGGAGCGTGACCCGAGACTTGCGTCGCGCCGGATCGCACCTCCGCAACCGCCTCCGCCGCGGGGCGGCGCTACGCGAGCTCGACGCTCAGCGCCCGCAGCCGCCGCAGGTTGAAGGCGACGCACACGAGATGCCACCCGCCGCGCACCGTTGCGGGCCCCCGCAGCATGCAGCGGCGGAAGCCCATCGCCTGCTTGCTCTCGGCGTGCCGGCGAAAGACGTGCGGCACGCGCGCGCGGCCGAATGGCGCAGCGGGGAGGCGGGGGTGCCGTCGGAGCGCCTATGAGGCGCCGCGCGCGGCGGCCGATCGAGCCACCCGACTCGGCGGCGCCGAATCGAAGCGGAGACGGCGCCCCCGCCCCCCCGCACCGCCGTTTCGGGGAACGCTCCTAGGCTGACGCCGCCACCAGGTAGCCGTACCGCGCCCGGAACTCCTCCGGGCTCATGCGCGCGGCCGCGGCGATGGGGCCGAGCTTCGCGGGGTCGTCCAGATCCTCCCGCTCGAGGCGGATCATGTACTCGATGGCCACCCGGTAGGACCCGCTGTGGATGTTG
>JBKPBB010000200.1:0-6027 GCA_046744245.1 Thermodesulfobacteriota bacterium | reverse complement strand
CCTCGCCGACCTGGGCGCCGACGTGATCAAGGTCGAGCGCCGCGGGAGCCTCGACTTCGGCGACCGCCGCGGCGGCCTCTCGGGCTCGCTCATGCGCGGCAAGCGGAGCATCCTGCTCGACCTGAACGACCCGCGCGGCCTCGACCTCGCGCGCCGGCTCGCGGCGGTCTCGGACGTCGTCATCGACAACTTCAGCGCGCGGGTGATGACCAACCTGGGGCTCGACTACGACGCGCTCGTGCAGCTCCGACCGGACGTGATCTGCGTGCGCATGACGGGCTTCGGCCTGACGGGGCCGGACCGCGACCACGTGAGCTACGGGCCGACGCTCCAGGCGCTCACCGGCTACACGCTCCTCATGGCCGAGCCCGGTGGCCCGCCGGCCGGCTTCGGCTACTCGTACTCGGACCTGGCGGGGGGAAACCTGGGGGCGCTCGCGGTGCTGGCCGCCATCTGGCACCGGCGGCGGACGGGGCGCGGGCAGCTGGTCGACCTGGCGCAGCTCGAGACGGTGGCGAGCGTGCTGGGGCCCGTGCTGCTCGAGCGCGCCCTGCACGGCGACGCCTCGGCGCCGGCCGGCAACGCGTCGCAAGAGGCGCCGGCCGCCCCGCACGGCGTCTACCCGTGCGCCGGCGAGGAGCGCTGGATCGCGCTCACGGTGTTCACCGACGCGGAGTGGGAGCGCTTCGCCGACGCGCTCGGCGGACAGGCCTGGACGCGGGACACGCGCTTCGCCACGGGAGCCGGTCGGGTCCGTCACGCTGCGGAGCTGGACCGACAGGTCGCGCAGTGGACGCGCGGGCAGAAGGCCGAGGAGGCGATGGCGCTCTTCCAGCGCGCCGGCATCGCGGCGGGCCTGGTCGCCAACGCCGAGGACCTCTGCGCGCGCGACCCGCAGCTCGCCGCCCGCCGTCACTTCGTGGAGGTGCCGACGCCGGAGGGGCGGACGGTGCGCATCGACGGCCCGCCCTTCGTGCTGTCCGAGACGCCGGGTGCCGTGAGCGGCCCGGGCCCGCTGCTCGGCGAGCATGCGGACGAGGTGCTGTCGGGGCTGCTCGGAATCGGCGCGGAGGAGATCGCTGCCCTGCGTGCCGCGCGGGTGCTCGGGTGACCGGTCCCCGGGCGGCGCCTACGGCATCCGACCTCGCGTCGCATCGAGGCCCGGCTTCGCTGCGATCTTGTCGACCGCGTCCTTTGCGGTCTTGAGATCGGTGGCGTGGATCTCGCGGTAGAGCTTGATTGCGTCGATCTTCCGTCCGAGCGCGACGAGCCGCTCGACGTCCGCATCGCTTCGTTGGCCCGGTGGCGGATAGAGACCGGTCTGCCGGAGGTCGTCGGTCTTCCGCCGGTTCAGGGCCTTGAGCGCCAGCACCGCCGCTACGAGTGCCACGACGACGTACAGAATGATCATGGTTTGGGCGCCGCAGGTGCTGCGGGACGATGCGAGGAGAAGACCCTGGCCTGCCCCTTCGAGTCCACGGCGAGCACGTCGAAGGGCTCCGAATGGGGCCCTTCCATTCCGGGCGACCCGATCGGCATGCCTGGGACCGCCAGGCCGGCGATGCGGGGGTGTTGCTTGAGCAGCCGCCTCACGTCCTCGGCCGGGACGTGACCCTCCACGAAGTACCTGCCGACGAGGGCCGTGTGGCATGAGGCCAGTCGCGCGGGGACTCCGTGCTCCCGTTTCACACGCTCCACGTCCGGGACATCGGTTACCTGGACGGCGAAGCCGTGAGCCCGCAGGTGCTCGACCCATTTCGCACAGCACTCACACGTGGGAGATTTGAACACCTGCACGGCCGGCGGATCGGCCAGAGCGGGGGGCGACGTCAGGGCGACGCACGCTGCGAGGGCGATGCCGATCAGGTTCCCGAGTCGAAGCATGGATGGTCTCCCGGAGTTGAGTATCGGAGGCTGGCTCATCGCGCTTGAACCGGCATCAGCTCTTCCGCGCCTCCACCGCCAGCAGCAGCGGCCGGCCGAGGTATTTCGATGCCCAGGGGACCTGCTGCACCAGGACGTCGTCGCCGCGAAACTCGTGCACCTCGATGCGACGAAACCCGGCGCGGTCGATCAGGTTCAGGTAGTCGGCCACCGTGTGTCGAAGTGCCCCCAGGCGATACTCGACCCCGTCCCGCTCGAAGTTCGCCTCGATACCCGCCGCGGCCATCTCGGGGTGGAACACCGAGAAGACGAACCGCCCTCCTCGGGCCAGGCTGTCACCGATCTCGCGGAACAGCAGGCGGAGGTTGCTCAGGTGTTCTCCGACGAGTGCACAGAGGACGGCGTCGAAGGCGCGTCGCCGCACGGGCAGCTGGTCGTTCAGGTCCGCCTGTGCGAGCGGGACCGAAGGGTACTTGCCGCGGGTGACGTTCAGCATGCCCCGTGACAGATCGAGGCCCACCGGAGAGCTGCCGGAGCGAAGCATGAGGCCGAGATGCGTGCCGGTTCCGCATCCCGCATCGAGGATCCGCTCGCTCCTGCCAGGCCGCAGCAGCTTCCCCGTGTGCCGCCGATCGAGCGCGACGAGCGGGTTCGGCGTCCGGTCGTAGCTCTCGGACCACCGGTCGTATCCGTCGCGAACGTCCGGTCGCTGCACTCTCTTGCTCATGGACCCCGCCTGCCCACATGACCACTCGCGCCGAGACCGTGCAGCTGCCGGTCGTGGACCCTGACCAACACGATCTGCGCGGCGACCGCCCCGATGAGCGCGGTCAGCATGTCCCACTGCGTGTCCCACGGGTCGCCTTGCGTCCCGAGGAACGCATCCGCACCCGACCCGAGCGCGACCGCCGCCGCCCACTCGATGAGCTCGTACGCAGCACTGATCGCGAGACAGACCGCCGTCACCAGGAAGAACAACCACTTCCCGGGCACCAGCGGCGAGCGGCGAACAAGCACCTCTCGAGCCAGAATCGCGGGAACGAAGCCCTGGAGAAAATGGCCGATACGGTCGTAGTCGTTTCGGCGCAGATGGAACGCACGCTGGATCCAGAACCCCACCGGAGCACGCTCGTACGTGTAGTGCCCGCCGACCATCAGGATCAGAGCGTGGACGAAGATCAGAACGTAGGCAAGGGACGTCAGCGGGAAGCGACGCCAGGTGAGCACCAGCACGGGGACGCCAACAAGTATCGGGAACACCTCCAGCACCCAGGTGAGCCGGTCGCGCGCGCCCAGGGCAGAAAGCGCGAGACATGATAATCCAACCCCCAGCAGGAGAAGCGGACCGGTAGCTCGGGATCGCGTCACGCGAGGCCCAGGTCGCGCAGCTCCTCGGCGCGGAGCGCCGCGTCCTGCGAGAGGAAGAACTCGTCGAGCTGCGGCGGCGCAGCACCCGCCTGCGAGAGCATGGCGTGCACCTGTCCCCGGTGGTGGATCTGGTGCACGAAGAGGTGGGCGAGCACGACGTGCACCGGGTCGGCGGCGGCGCGGCCGTCGGTGTAGCGCCAGCGGACGACCGCAGCGAGCTCCTCGGGGGTGAGGCCGTCGGCGAGCGCGATCAGCCGCCGGTCCGTGGCCTGCTGCTCTCGGGTGAGGGCGCCGAGATCGGCCCACAGCTCCCGGTCGAGGCCGCCGGACTCGACCGTCTCCCCGGCGAGCTGCTTCAGGTAGCGCTGGTCCACGTACAGGATGTGGTTCAGCGTGCCGTGGATGGAGCGGAAGAAGCCGCGCCGGTCGCGGAAGTATTCGGCCTCGGGCAGCGCCGCGCAGGCTCGGTGCAGCCGGTGGTTGCTCCAGAGATTGTTGCGCGCCATGCCGCGGAAGTGCTGCTCAAGGCTGCCCATTATGAACCCCTCCCGGGTCGCTGCCCAACGCTGCGCTTCGCTCGACTCCGCACGCGATTTCCACCCGATCCCGACATGTCACCGCCGAATCTCTCGCGGCTGGTCGATGGCGGTATGAGCGGCCGGTCGAAAATGGGATACGAAATTACGCAGCCGCAGGAACGCAAAGGAGCCAGTCCCCAGTGCGAGCGCGAGCCACACACTGGCCAGGGGAGGATTTGGGCGACGTATAGCGCAGCCGAGCTGCCACAGTGAGAGGACGAATGACAATGGCGTCAAGATGATTGGAGCGAACCAATAGAGGTAAAGGACCCAGGTCATGGCAGGGTCCGTGCGCTGTCGAGCAGACCCTCCAGCGTCTCGCGCACCTCGGTGTGCGCGAACGTGAACCCCTGACTCATGAAGCGTGCCGGCAGGCAGCGCCGGCCAGTGAGCGCCAGGGACGGCTCCGTGCGCAGGAAAAAGGCTCCGATCCGCACGGCAAGCGCGGGCGCCGGCGGGCCGAAGCGCACACCCAGGGCGCGGCGCAGCTCGCGCATGAAGGTCGCGTTCGTCACGGGCGTGGGTCCGGTGGCGTTGTAGGTGCCGTGGACGTCCTCGCGCTCGATCGCCCAGCGAAACATGCGGCTGAGATCGCTCACGTGGAGCCAGCTGATGTACTGCCGTCCGCTTCCGACCGTTCCGCCGAGCCCGAGGCGTGCCAGGCGGACGAGCTTCTCGAGCGCTCCGCCACCTCGCCCGAGGGCAAACCCGATCCTGAGGATGGTCTTTCGCGTTCCCGGCGTCACCTGTTCCTCGACCTTCGCCTCCCATTGCTCGCAAACGCCGACCGAGAACCCGTCGCCGTGGGGAGCCGTCTCGTCACACACCCGGTCCCCGGCATCGCCGTAGATGGCGAGCGAGCCCGTCTGCACCCACGCCGACGGCGGTCGAGCGCAGCGGCGAATGGCGCCGCCGATCGCCTCCACCGAATGGACGCGCGACTCGACGATCTCCCGGCGGTTGGCCGCGGTGTAGCGGCAATCCACGCTCCGGCCCGTCAGATTGACGACCGCGGCGGCACCATCCAGGGCCTCCGCCCATGGACCGAGCGTCCGCCCGTCCCAGCCGAGGTCCTGGACGGCGCCGGCACCGGTGCGCGGCGTCCGCGTGAGGTTCACGACCTCGTAGCCGGCCATCGCCAGGTCGGCGGCCAACGCCGTCCCGAGGAAGCCGCTGCCGCCGGCAAGCACGACCCGCGGACGACTGGCTCTCACGCGCGTCGGCCCGTCAGTCAGGCTCGGGCCGAGGGACCTGCCGGAACATGGCGATGCCCGGGACGACCGGGAGCCTCATTCCTCGCGGTCGGCGAGTCGGCTGCCCAGCGCGGCGCTGGAGAACGCCGCCAAGGGCACGAGGAGCAGGGAGACGGCCCACTCCGAGCCGGGTCCCCCCAGGAGCACCGCGAAGCCGACCCGATGCACGATGTCACCCGAGATGATGAGCGACGGGAGCACGAGCACCGCGACCGAGAACCAGCGGCTCCAGCGGGCCAGGTAGCCGACGCCCAGCCCGAAGAGCCCGAACACCAACACATCGAAGAGGAGGAACAGCAGGGCCGACGGCGCACGAAGCGCAAAGGACACCTTCGCCATCCCCGCGACCATGCTCAGGCCAGCGGGGTTCACGAGGTCCGCAAGCACCTGCGGCCGCCGCCTTTCCTCGCTCACGACGACCAGCGTCCACACTTCCGTCCTCACTTGCAAACACCGGCCCGATCGGCACAAAGCCACCCATGCCCCTCGCCCTCGTGACCGGCGGCTCGCGCGGCATCGGGCGCGCCACCGTGGAGCGCCTGGCGTGCGACGGTGCCGACGTCGCTTTCATCTACCGGCGCGACGCGAAGGCCGCGGCGGAGGTCGAGGCCGCGGTGCGCGCGCGCGGTCGCTCCTGCACCGCCCTCCTGGCCGACCTGGGCGAGCCCGCCGAGGTCGCCGCCGCCCTCGACCGCCTGGGCGACACGCCCGTCGACTTCTTCGTCGCCAACGCGGCCGCCACCGCCTTCCGGCCGCTCCTCGAGGTGAAGCCGCACCACCTCGAGAAGACCTACGCCATCACCATCGGCGCCTTCCTCCAGATCGTGCAGCGCATCGCGCCGCGCATGCCGCCCACCGGCCGCATCGTCACCATCTCGGGCATGGACACGCACCGCTACGTCGCGGGGCACGGCATCCTCGCCTCGGCCAAGGCCGCGCTCGAG
>JBKPBB010000358.1:0-5388 GCA_046744245.1 Thermodesulfobacteriota bacterium | reverse complement strand
CGTACGGGCCGCTCAATTCCGCGTTCGCGGGCATCACGTGGCTCTGGAACCATCCCGACGCGCCGTACCCGGCAGGTTCGTCGCTGAACCACCCGGATCACATCGCGGCGAAGCTCGCCGCGGTCGCGGTCCTCGCCGCGCTCGAACACCGGCGCCGCACCGGCGAGGGGCAGCTGATCGAGATGTCGCAGGCCGAGGCGGCCGCGTACCTGATCGGCGAGGTCTACCTGGAAGGGCCGTGCACCGGGCGCTCCGCCGCCCAGCGCGGCAACGCCGTCCTCTACGCCTGCCCGCATGGAGTCTACCCGAGTGCGGGCGACGACCGCTGGGTGGCGATCGCGGTGGTGGGCGACGAGGCCTGGGAGCGCTTCACCAGCGTGCTCGGCTGGCCGCTCGACCCCGCGTTCGCCTCGCTCGACGGCCGGCTCGCGGCGCGCGCCGAGCTCGACCGCCGCGTCGCCGAGTGGACGCGCGCGCGGAGCGCCGAGGAGACGGCGGCCATGCTGCAGGCCGCCGGCGTCTCGGCGATGCCGGTGCAGAACGGCGACGACCACCGGGCCGACCCGCACCTCGCCGCGCGCGGCGCGATCGTGACCGTCGAGCACCCCGAGATCGGCCCCGAGCGGCACAGCGGGAACCCGATCCGCCTCTCGCGCACGCCGCTCGTGCCGCCGGCGGCCGCCCCGCGGCTCGGCGCCGACACCGAGGACGTGCTGATCCGCGTCCTCGGTCTCTCGCGCGCCGAGGTGGCGCGCCTCGCCGAGGACGGCGTGCTCACGTGAGCGCGCCGACGATCCGCGACCGGGCGGCGATCGTCGGCATCGGGCAGACGGTGTTCGGGAAGGCCCTCGGCCGCTCCGAGTACGACATGGCGCTCGAGGCGATCCTCGCCGCCTGTGCCGATGCCGGCCTCTCGCCGCGCGACATCGACGGCACGGTGCGCTACGACATGGAGACGACCGACGAGGAGAACCTGCTCGCCGCGCTCGGCAACCCCGCGCTCGGCTGGTTCGCATCGAGCGCCTGGGGCGGCGGCGGTGCGGCCTCGGTCCTCGTGCTCGCGGCGACCGCGATCGCGGCCGGCATGGCCTCGACGGTGCTCGTCTACCGCTCGCGCGCGCGCGGCAAGCAGTCCGCCTACGGCCCCGGCGCGCACCAGGGCGGGCGCTACTGGGAGCGGCTCGGCTCCGCGCCGCTCACCGGCCTGAACAAGTGGCACGTCCCCCACGGCCTGGTCGCCGCCTTTCAGGAGATGGCGATGATCGCCATGCGCCACCGCATCGAGTGCGGCACGAGCGACGAGCAGTACGCCGAGGTCGCCGTCGCCTTCCGGAGCCACGCGGCGCGGAACCCGAACGCCGTCATGCGCACGCCCATCACGATCGCCGACCACCATGCCTCGCGCATGATCTCGGATCCCCTCCGCCTCCTCGACTGCTGCCTCGAGACCGACGGCGCGGTCGCGCTGCTCGTCACCTCCGCCGCGCGCGCACGCGATCTCCGCCAGCCGCCGGCCTACATCCTGGCGGGTGCGATGGCCGCCGGCGGGCACCACGTCCGGCTCTCCACCTTCTACGACCGGGAGCGGCACGACGACGGCGCCCCGCGCGCCGCGCGCCGGCTCTGGGCGATGGCGGGCGTGGGCCCCGGGGACATCGACGTCGCCTGCTTCTACGACTTCTTCACGCCGCTCGTCATCATGGCGCTCGAGGACTACGGCTTCGCGAAGCCCGGCGAGGGCGGGCCGTTCGTCGAGCGCGGGGGCCTCGCCTGGCCCGACGGGCGGCTCGCGTGCAACACCAACGGCGGCCAGCTCTCCGAGGCCTTCATCCACGGCTTCAACAACACGGTCGAGGCGGTGCGGCAGATCCGCGGCACCTCGACCGCGCAGGTGAAGGACTGCGAGCTCGCCCTCGTCGCCGGCGGCAACACCGACCCGACCGGCGCCGTGATCCTCCGCCGATGAGCCTCCCGCTTCCCCAGCCGACCGGCGACGACGCCGAGTTCTGGGCCGCCGCCCGACGCGGCGAGCTCCGCTTCCAGCGCTGCACGGCCTGCGGCCGCTTCCGCCACTACCCGCGCCCCACCTGCCCGCAGTGCCTCTCGCGCGAGTTCACCTGGGAGCAATCCAGCGGCCACGGTACGGTCTACACCTGGACCATCGTCCGCGGCCCCACGCTCCCCGCGTTCGAGACGGAGCTGCCCTACAACGTGGTCGACGTGCTCCTGGACGAGGGCGTCCACTTCGTGAGTCAGGTGCTCGACTGCCCTCCGGAGGAGCTGCACGCCGGCCTCCCCGTGGAGGCCGTGTTCGTCCCCGCAAGCGAGGAGATCACCCTGGTCAAGTTCCGCCGCGCCGGTTAGGACGGGTTGGGCTTACGACCAGCTCCCCAGCGTCGCGTGGCGCAGCGCCGCCCCGCAGCGCGGACACGGAATGCGGTCGATCGTCCCCTCGATCAGCTTGACGGGCGCGTTGCACTTCGCGCACCGTCGATCGCGGCGGTCGGCGCGCTGCTCGGCGAGGTCGATCACGATGAGATCCTTGCACTCGCCGCAGACCGCGAGGCCACCCCAGAACTTGGCGCGGCCCGCCTTGCCCCAGCCGACGCTCAGCTGCTCGGTCGCGTAGCTGCACGACGGGCACTTGTAGGCGACGATCGAGCCCATCAGTTGAGCCCGTAGAGCGCCGCGGCGTTCCCACCCGCGATCAAGGCCCGCTCGTTCTCGGGCACGTCCTGGAAGTGCGCGGCCAGCGCCTCGCGCGACTTGGGCCAGGTGCTGTCCGAGTGCGGGTAGTCGGTCGACCACATGATGTTACGGAGCCCGGCGCGGTGCCGCGCCGCCACGCCCCCGAGGTCCTGGATGAAGGTGGCGTGCCCCTGGTGGTACCAGTAGGTGCTCGGCTTCTCGGTGATCACCGACTTGGTCCAGAAGCGGTGCTTGTTGAAGGTCTGGTCCATACGCTCGACGAAGTAGGGGATCCAGCCGATGCCGCACTCGACCAGCACGAAGTGGAGCTTCGGGTGGCGGGCCAGGATGCCCGTGAAGACGAGGGTCGAGACCACCTCGCAGATCGAGATGGGCGCGATCGCGATGAAGGTCTCCTTCACGCCCGGGGTCGGGTTCATGAAGGTCTGCTGCACGTTCGCGTTGCGCGGCCCGACGATGTGGAAGCTGATCGGGAGCCCGGTCTCCTCGACCAGGGACCAGAAGGGCTCGTAGGCCGGATCCCAGAGCGCCTTCCCGCCGCGCTCGTCCGGAAAGGGGTCGACGTGGAAGCCGCGCAGCCCGAGCTTCGCCACGCGCCGGAGCTCCGCCATGCCCTCCGCCAGGTCGAGGATGGGGATGTGGGCCAGGCCGACCAGCCGCGTGGGCGCCGCCTTCGACAGCTCCACCATCCAGTCGTTGTAGGTCTGGATGACGTAACGGCGCAGCTCGGGGTCGGGCGAGAGCGAGGTGACCGGGCCGCCGAAGTAGAGGACCTCGGCGTCGACGCCGTCGAGGTCCATGTCGGCGAGGCGCGCCTTGGGGTCGTAGGAGCCGGGGCGCATGTCCTTGTAGGTCATGCCCGCGGGCCGGAACTCCTCCGGCTTGTGGCCGGCCGAGGCGTCGAGGCCGATCCCGCCCGAGACCTGCGAGTCGACGATCCAGAAGTCGCCCTGCGGCGTGGACTCGACGCGCGGCGCCCGCTCGCGAAGCTTCGCGGGCGCGCGCGACGTCCACAGGTCCTTCGGTGGGTTCACGTGCGAGTCCGCCGAGATGATGCGCTCGTTCGCCATGGTCGGGCTCCTCCTGAGGGAGGTATTAACCGACCCGGCTCGGCCGGTCCACCCGGGGTCGGGGCGTGACGCGCGCCTTGCCTTCAGGGCCGGCTTCCCGTGGCCGGCGCTCTCGGCGGTGCCGGGCCTGGCCCGCGCCCTGCCGATCAGCTTGCCCAGCTTGGCCGCGATCGACGGGGCCAGGTCGGGCGTGCTCGCGCCCCGGACGGCCGCGACCATGGCGTCGAAGCAGCAGCTGCCCGAGCAGCTCTCGACACGTTGCACGCGTTGCCGTGGTTGCAGGCGCCGTGGTGCGCGCCCGGGCCGTCCACTGCCCGGGGTCGGCGCCGCCCGGAGCGGCAAGCGCCGCGGCCGTGCTGAGCGCGCGGCGATGCCATGCGCAGCGCTCAGGCTGGCACGGCTCCGTTGACCGGGCAACCTGGCGACGGAGGGCCCGGGCTGCCGTCAGCCGGTTGCCGCCCCGGCGAGCGGGTGCCGCCCCGGCCGGCAAAACCCGGGTACCGAGCGTATTCTCTGCCCTGGCACCGGGCTTGCTGCAGGCCGGCATGCGCTCGGCGCGACACCGCGAAGCAGGCTTCACGCTGATCGAACTCCTGGTGGTGGTCGCCATCATCGGCTCGCTGGCGGCGATCGCCATCCCGCAGTTCACGAGCCAGAAGGGCAAGGGCTACGACGCGCGCGTGATGCAGGACGCGCGCAACGCGGCCACCGCCGAAGAGGCGTACTTCAGCGACACGCTCACCTACTTCACCGGCAGCTGCGGGCTCATGCCCGGCGTGAACCTCTCGCCCGGCGTGGTGTGCACGGCGACCGGCCAGGCCGACTCGTTCATCATCCAGACGACCCATCCGCAGTCCACCAAGACCTGCACCTGGACCAGCAACGCGAGCCCCAACCTGAGCTGCTCGTAGGCCCGGGCCGCACGCCCGGCGCGCCGCATTGGTCTGTGCCGCGGCGCGGGCTATAACGCTCGCCGATGCTCAGCGCCGGCGAGCTGCTCGTCCTGGCGGGGCTCGTGCTCGCGCTCTACGGGGCGCTCCGCCCACTGCGCCGCTGGCTCGAAGCCCGCATCGCCCGTCTCCTGCGCGGCGGCTCCGCGCGCCGAACGCGGCGCGTGGTCATCCTCAAGCGGCGCGGCGACGGGAAGTTCGGGCGGGAGGATGGCCATGACGGATGACGTGCGCGCGAACGCGCCCGCCATGCTGGCGAGCGGCGTGGTGCTCGGCCTGATCGTCTTCTTGATCGCCGCGGTCTGGTCCTCGTTCACCATCATCCAGCCCGGTAACGTGGGCGTGGTCTTCAACCGCTGGTCGGGAGCGCTCAAGACGGTGGGGCAGGGGGCGGCCTGGCGCGTCCCGTGGATCACGCAGGTGCAGTCCTACCCGGTCGCGCTGCGCACCTACACCATGGTGCAGCGCTCCGCCGAGGGTTCTGCGCAGGGCGACGACTCGATCGACCTGCCCACCAAGGAGGGGCAGCACATCCGCCAGGACATCTCCGTCACCTACAACACGAGCCACGAGCGGGCGGGCGACGTGTTCCGCTCGTTTCGCGGCGCCGACATCGCGGACATCGAGCGCACCTTCGTCCGCCGCACGATCATCACCGT
>JBKPBB010000036.1:0-7380 GCA_046744245.1 Thermodesulfobacteriota bacterium | reverse complement strand
GGCCGGCAGCGGCGGCCCGCCGCGCATGGCGGACGCGAAGTGCCCCTCGTGCGCGCCCGGGTCGTGACCTTCCGCCCGCGCGTGCGCATCGCGGTGTCGGCCGCAAGGCGGTCGCCGCGGTTCACGCCCGGTGTCCTGATCCGGCTCGACGGACGGCGAATCTCGAGACCACGGCCGGTACGGTCCGGGAAGGTCGAATGGTTCGTCATCGGCTCTGCGGTGACGCTGCTGCTCAGTCTCTTCGTGAAGCTGCTGCTCCCGTAGGACACAACGCCCAGCAAGGAGACTCAACTCGATATGAAGAGCCCACTGGAGACGACCACGGACGCCGGCGTCCCGGCGGCTGGGATGGGGAGACCCGTCATCAGCCGCGCGCCCCAGCCGCCGACGCGTTCAATCATCGTCGTTGCCGCCTGCGCTACGCTACTCCTCGCCGTCGAGCGTCCGCCCGCGGCGGCGGCGAGCGCCGACCTCTGCCGCAAGTTCCATCAGGAATGCACGGAGGCGAGGGCCGCCGGCTACCGCGACGTCGGCATCTGCCACGTCGAGCGGCTCGAGTGCCCGGCCGATCCCAGGGTCCGTCCCGGTGAGCGCCCGACGATCCGCGCAGCCTGCCGACATCTCGGCACCCGCCGACGTGTCGGCATCGCCGGTCTCCACCGCTCTCGGGAAGTCTGCGCTCGGGCCTCGGCCTGGCGGGGGAACGCGGGCGGTCCCGTCCGCGATGGTGCCGGCACGGCGGTTGCTCCCGCTGAAGGGGGGTGAGGCCAGAGCCACGGGGAACCGATCCGAGGAGTTTGAGAGGAGGGAGAGTGTCATGCGTCAGTTTGCGGGAAGGGTCGTCCTGGTCACCGGCGGCAATGCCGGGATCGGCCGTGCGACCGCAGCCGAGTTTGCCAGGCAGGGCGCACAGGTCGTCGTCAGCGGACGCCGCGAGAAGGAAGGCCGAGGAGTCGTCGCCGAGATCGAGGCGTCGGGCGGCGAAGCGATCTTCATCAAGACCGACGTCTCGAAGGAGAGCGACGTCGAGGCGATGATCGAGCGGACGTTGGCGAAATTCGGCAGGCTCGACTGCGCCTTCAACAACGCCGGCATCGAGCAGGAGCTGACACCGCTGCCTGATCAGACCGAAGAGACGTACGACCAGATCATGGACATCAACGTCAAGGGCAGTTGGCTGTCGCTCAAGCACGAGATCCCGGCGATGCTGAAAACCGGCGGCGGTGCGATCGTCAACAACGCTTCAGTCGCCGGTCTGCTCGGCTTTGCCATGGCTCCCGTCTACGCTGCCAGCAAACACGCCGTCGTCGGGTTGACGAAAGCGGTCGCGCTGGAATACGCGAAGCAGAACCTGCGCGTGAATGCCGTTGCTCCAGGAGCGATCGAGACGCGAATGTTCCATGACTTTGCGACTTCGCCTGAAGTCAAGCAGATGCTGGAGTCCGCGCATCCCATGGGACGCATCGGCCAGCCCCAAGAGGTTGCCAGCGCCGTCGTCTGGCTGTGCTCCGCGGGCGCATCGTTCGTCACCGGCCAGATCGTCCCGATCGACGGCGGGTACACTGCCCAGTAGCGAGCGACCATGCTAGGTGAAGAGGGATCCGGGGGAAGCGAAGTCGAAAGGCGGCGCCATGCCAACACGAAAGGCAGAAGCAGAATGGAAGGGGAATCTGGCCGAAGGCAGCGGGCGGCTGAGAGTCGGCAGCGGCGCCCTTGACGGCCCGTATTCGTTCAAATCCCGCTTCGAGGAAGGCCAAACCGCCACCAACCCGGAGGAGTTGATCGGCGCCGCTCACGCCGGGTGCTTCACGATGGCGCTGGCCGCGCAGCTGTCCCGCGCGGGACTCACGCCGACGCGCATCCACACGGGCGCGAAGGTGAAGCTCGAGAAGGTCGGCGAACGGTTCTCCATCACCCGGATCGAGCTGGAGACCGAGGCCGAGATTCCGGGCATCGACGACGCGACATTCCAGAGGAATGCGCTCGAGGCCAAGCAGAACTGTCCCGTATCGAAGGCGCTGGCCGGAACCGAGATACACCTTACGGCTACGCTGCTCTGAATCGTGGAGGGCGGATCATGCGAGAGACGATCGAAGTCGGCTACCAGACGTTCGTGTCCGATGGGACCGAGGAGTTCGGGGCGATCCGGGACGTATCTCCGGATGGCCTGGTGGTGTACGTGGAGAATGCCGGCGAGTTCCGTGTCCCGCTGGATGCGGTCGAGGCGGTGCATGCCCAGAAGGTCATCTTCGACTGCGGCAAGCTGGACCGCCGCCTTCGGCGAGCGATCGGCCACGCACACGACGCGGAGGTGCCCGGGCTGTAGCCCGTCCCGCCGCGTGTGCAGGTGTGTGCGAAGTGAGCACCTGCGCATGGGAGTCAGGGAGCTCGCGGCCTCCCGGCGCGGAGCCCCCGAGGAGGATGACATGCAGATCGGAATGATCGGTCTGGGTCGCATGGGCGCCAACATGGTGCGGCGCCTCATGCGCGGCGGTCATGCGTGCGTGGTGTACAACCGATCGCAAGGGGCCGTGCAGGCACTCGCCCGCGAAGGCGCCGCCGGCGCCGCGTCGCTCGATGACTTCGTCGCCCGCCTCGAGAAGCCGCGGACCGTCTGGCTCATGGTGCCGGCGGCCGTCGTCGACGCGACGCTCGACGAGCTCGTGCCGCGGCTCGCGGCCGGCGACGTCGTGGTCGACGGCGGGAACTCCTACTACCGCGACGACATCGAGCGCGCGAAGCGGCTCACCGCACGCGACCTTCACTACGTCGACTGCGGGACGAGCGGCGGCGTGTGGGGCCTGGAGCGCGGCTACTGCCTCATGATCGGCGGCGAGGCCAACGTGGTCCGGCGCCTGGGCCCGCTCTTCGCGACGCTCGCGCCCGGTGCGGGATCGATCCCGCAGACCCCGGGCGGCAAAGGCGGTACGGCCGAGCAGGGCTATCTCCACTGCGGTCCGAACGGCGCCGGCCACTTCGTGAAGATGGTGCACAACGGCATCGAGTACGGGCTGATGGCCGCCTACGCCGAGGGCCTCAACATCCTGCGGCACGCCGACGTCGGCAAGCGGCCCCGGACGGCGGATGCCGAGACGACGCCGCTCCGCAGTCCGGAGTACTACCAGTACGACCTGGATCTCGGCGCGATCGCCGAGGTCTGGCGCCGGGGCAGCGTGGTCGCCTCGTGGCTCCTCGACCTGACCGCGGCGGCGCTCGCGACCGACCCGACGCTCGAGCGCTTCGCCGGGCGCGTGTCGGACTCGGGCGAGGGGCGCTGGACGCTCGACGCGGCGATCGACGAGGCGGTGCCCGCTCACGTGCTCGCGGCCGCGCTCTTCGAGCGCTTCGCCTCGAGAGGCGAAGCGGACTTCCAGGACCGCCTGCTCTCCGCCATGCGGTTCGAGTTCGGCGGCCATGTCGAGAAGGGGCCCGGCAGATGAGCCCGCCGCGCTCCGACGGGCTCGTCATCTTCGGGGCGAGCGGCGACCTCGCCTACAAGAAGATCTTTCCGGCCCTCGACGCCATGACCCGGCGCGGGCATCTCGACGTCCCCGTCGTCGGCGTCGCGCGGTCGGACTGGACGCTCGAGCAGTTCCGGGCGCGCGCCCGGGAGAGCATCGAGCGGCACGGACGGTTCGACGAGGCGACATTCGCGAGGCTTCGCGAACGGCTTCGCTACGTGCGCGGCGACTACGGCGATCCGGCCACGCTCGAGGCGCTGCGCAGAGCGCTCGGCGGCGCGAAACGCCCGCTCCACTATCTCGCCATCCCGCCGAGCCTGTTCGAGACGGTGGTCGGGGGGCTCGGGCGATCGAGCGGCGCCCGCGACGCGCGCGTCGTCGTCGAGAAGCCGTTCGGCCGGGATCTCGCCTCGGCGCAGGCCCTCAACAAGACGCTGCACGAGGTCTTCGACGAGTCGCGCATCTTCCGCATCGACCACTACCTCGGGAAGGAGCCGGTCCAGAACCTCCTCGTCTTCCGCTTCGCGAACACCTTCCTCGAGCCGATCTGGAACCGCAACTACATCGAGAGCGTGCAGATCACGATGGCGGAAAGCTTCGGCGTCGAGGGTCGCGGCGGCTTCTACGAGGAGGCAGGCGCGATCCGCGACGTCGTCCAGAACCACATGCTCCAGGTGGTCGGCTTCCTCGCCATGGAGGCTCCCGCGACGACCTATCACGAGTCGATCCGGGACGAGCAGGTGAAGGTGTTCCGGACGATCCGCCCGCTCAGCGCGGACGACCTGGTTCGCGGGCAGTTCCGCGGCTACCGGAAGGAGAAAGGCGTCGCGGCGGACTCCACGGTGGAGACGTTCGCCGCTGCCCGGCTCCACATCGATTCGTGGCGCTGGGACGGTGTGCCGTTCTTTCTCCGGGCGGGCAAGTGCCTCGCGACGACCACGACCGAGGTGCTGGTCACGCTGCGCCGGCCGCCGCTCAGCCGGCTCTCCCCGCGCGAGACGAACTACGTCCTCTTCCAGTTGAGCCCGCAGGTGAAGATCGCCATCGGCGCCCGCGTGAAGCGGCCCGGGGAGCAGATGATCACCGAGCCGACGGAGCTGCAGGTGGTGCACCACGCGGACGGGGAGGAGATGGACGCCTACGAGCGGCTGCTCGGAGATGCGATGGCGGGCGACCCGACGCTCTTCGCGCGGGAGGACGCGGTCGAAGCGGCGTGGGCGGTCGTCGAGCCCATTCTCGGCTCCGCAACGCCCGCGTACGAGTACGAGCCCGGCAGCTGGGGCCCCCCGGAGGCCGCGGCGCTGACGGCGGAGATCGGCGAGTGGCACTGCCCGAGCTGCTGATGCGGCCGCGCCCGGTCGCCAGCTCTCGTGAAGCCCAGACTCAGCTGGCGGGTGGCTGCATCGGGACGATGAAGCCGGTGGCGACCAGGTAGGCGTAGAGGTGGCTCAAGGGCGGGGCAGGCCGGAGTCGGTCAGCAGTCACCCAGCTTCCTGTGTCGTTCAGCTCCCAGCCGTCGGCGGACAAGGCTCGCAGCCGCTCTTCGAGGGCCGAGACAGTCATCGGATAGGCGCAAAACCGGACGTTCTGGGCGAACAGACGCGAGATGCCCTCCAGGATGCGGCCCTCGAGGTGACGGTAGTGCGCATCCTGGAAGACCCGGATCAAGGTGGGGAGGCCCACCGCGAAGCGGACCGCGGCGTTGGTGAATCGGTTCACGAACGCGGTCGTCTGGTAGAGCTCCCGGCGCCGCGAAAGAAGGACGCCGCCTCCCAGGGGCTGCAGCGCGTCCACGTGTCGCAGCAGTTCCGGCACGTCCGGGGGTTTCTCCCCCTCGGAGGGTGCGTCTGCCGTGAGCGCGAACAGCCCGATCGGTCCCTCTGACTGAGGCATCCCCTCGGCCCGCAGCTCCTCGAGCGTGGCGGCGAGGATGCGCCCGTGAATCGGCTTGACGGTTTCAAACCTACCCGGGGCGAGCACCACCGGCTTCTTGTGGAGCACCTCGGTGGGCGGCAGCGCTCGGCCGTCGCGTGGGAAGACGACCGCTTCCGCCAAGCCGCTCCGGACGAGCTCCACGAGCAGGGCTCGGCGCTCCCAGGCCTCGAAGGCGCGACCCCGGATATCGATCAGATCGATCTCGATCCGGCCGGCTGCAATGTCTTCGGCGAGTCCCCGCAGGAAGACATCCCGGCTTTCCCGCTGGTGGTAGACGCCGTAGAGGAGATTCACGCCGAGGACGCCCAGCACCTCCTGCTGGAGCGGGTTGGAAGGGTCCATCATGTTGACGTGCAGGAGCACGTCGTTCGGTTCGCCGCCGGGCTCCGTCAGGAAACGGACTCCCATCCAGCCGTGGCACTCGTTCGTGCCAGCAAAGTTGCGGGCCGAGACCGTGTCGGCGAAGGCGAAGAACCGGCTCGTCGAGCCCCGGCTCTCGCGCAGCTGGGTCTGCAGCTGGTCCCACTCCCGGTCGAGCATCGCCTCGAGTCGCTGCCGCGACACGTAGCGCGTGCCCGCGCCGTAGAGGTCGTCGCTGACCTCTTTGTCGTAGGCGGAGATCGCCTTCGCCACCGTCCCCGAGGCGCCCCCCACCCGCAGAAACCAGCGCGCCACTTCCTGCCCGGCGCCGATCTCCGCAAAGGAGCCGAAGATCGTGAGATCGAGGTTGAGGGTGAGGGCCTTGTGGTGTGTGTCGAGATGCTCGGCTGACGGCATGACGGCTACTCCGACCGACCGGCGCGGCGGCCGACCAGGCTCATCGGCGAGGAAGTCGGCTCCTCGACCGTGTGCGAGCGGTTTGAGCGAGATGCATGCCACGACCCGACCTCGCGGTGCGGCAGTAGAATGGGCCCGAGCGTGCCGTTCGCGCGATCACGGATCGCGAGTTCTCCGGAATTCGCGAAAAGTCGCGAACACGAACGATCGAGTCGCTGAGCTCGGAGCGCCCCAGAATCCGCCGCGCATCGAAGGATACGGCCTTCATGCCATCGTGTGCCAGCTGTCATTCGCACCTTCCGGGGAAACCCATTCGGGCAGCGGCATGATCAGGAAGCTCGACAGCGCGTGGACGTAAGGTTCGTACATCGCGCGCAGGGCCCTGAACTTGGCGACGGCGGCCTCGTCCGCGCGAAACCGGACGCCTACGGCAGCGACGAAGCTCTCGAGTCGTTTCTCTTCTGGAGGCGGGAGCCGATCGACGGACGGCGGCGTCGGCTTGAGACGAAAGACGGCGCACAGGTCCACCACGGCGTGACGTGCCATCGCGAACGTCAGTCGCGCCGTTGGCATCGGCCGTTCCTCGATCCGAGCCATGACCAGGGCGCAGACGTCGAGGATCGTCGTCAGGGCGGCGACCCACGACTGGTTATCGTGCTGCGAGCGGAAGTAGGAGAGCACCGGAAAAGAGACGTGGCTCTCGAGGAGCTCCGCGGACCAGCGTTCCCAGTCGCGGAAAAACCCGCGAATATCCGCGTCCTCGTCCCGGAAGTGCCGGCGCAGCAGCTGCGCTGCGGTCGGAGGGGAGCCGGCGCTGGCGTCGAGCATCGAGATGCTCACTTCCCGGCGGGAGAACGCCTGCGAGATCAGAGGCACATAGCCGATCACGAGCGCGAGGAAGGCGAACCCGATACCGGACTCAAAGACCGTGAGGCCGCGGGCGAGCGTCGTCCGCGGTGTCACGTCTCCCAGACCGAGCGTGAAGAAAGTCGTGCCGCTCATGTACAGGTCTACGCCGAATCCCGTGTGGCCGTCCGGATCCGTCGACCGCGATCCGAGACCCCAGTGGAGAAGCGCGAAGGAGACGATCAGGCCGAGTGCCCAGAGAGCGATGAGCAGGATCAGCGAGAGCGGGCCGAACACGGTGAGCACGTTTTCCCTTCGGTTCCCCTGGGGGACTCGCTTCGCGGCAGCTCTCCAGGGCGTC
>JBKPBB010000219.1:0-4719 GCA_046744245.1 Thermodesulfobacteriota bacterium | reverse complement strand
CGAGCCCGGAGGGCTGCCCGAGGCCGGCGGGCTCGAAGAGGACGTCCGGGACGTCCGGCGCCTCGCGCCAGGAGAGCGTCAAGTGCGTCTTCGTCGCCTGGCGCACCGACTCGACGGTGATCTCGCCCGGCCGCCAGGACGTGCCCACGCGCGCGAAGGCGGCGTCGCGCCGGGTCTTGCTGAGGTTGTTGATCAGATCGCGGTAGTAGAGGGTGCGGATGATCGCGTGCCGCTCCCGGTCGATGGTGTTGACCAGGAGGGCGTAGGACGAACGTCCGGCGGGCGCCGCCGTGACCACCACGCCGGCCGGGCCGTCGTCGCTGATCTGCGGCTGCTTGAGCGCGCCCGGGGTGAACACGGCGAGGTCCTCGAGCAGCACGTCGGTGTCCGCGAGCGTCTGGCCCGGCGCGGCCGCGCTCGCCTTTCCGCCCTGGGCGACCAGGATCTCACCCGGCCGGATGAGCACCCGTTGCCCGCCCCTCACCTCGACGTAGAGCACCTCGCCGCGCCCGAGGAAGATCGCGGGCGTGCCGGTCGCCTTGCAGCCCTCGCCGCACTCGATGCGCACGTCGGCGCGCGCGGGCGAGGCGAAGCGCGCGTTCGTGGCGACGGCCTGGAGGAGCTCCGGCAGGCCCTCGGCCCGCGCGCGGACTCCGCCGGCGAGCAGCAGGAAGAGCGCCAGCGCGACGTGGCACTCGCGGATCCCGCGCGTTATACGCATCGCGGGGGATAAATCGCGCAGCATCGCGCGCTGTCAAGCGAGGGAGGACGATGGAAGCGAACCGGATGCCCGGGCTGCGCCGTGCGCTCGCGCGGGCGCTCGTCGCCCTGCTGGTGATCGAGACGGGCTGGCTCGTCTATCCAGCCGCACGCGTCCGGCTGCTCGCGCTCGAGGAGACGCCGGCGCGGCGCGGGCAGCGGCTGGCAGGCGAGCTCGGGTGCTTCTCGTGCCACGGACCGGGGGGCGGCGGCGGCACGAAGAACCCGGGCAGCGAGGACGGGACGGTGCCCGCGTTCACGGAGCGCACGCAGATGATGTACGTGAAGACGACCGACGATCTCCGCGAGTACGTGCTCGACGGGGCGCCGCGCCGCAAGCGCGACGATCCCGACTACCGCGCGAAGATGGAGGCGGCGGCGCTCCACATGCCGGCCTACCGGAGCTTCGTGAGCGCGCGGCAGGTCGACGATCTGGTCGCCTTCCTGCGCGCCGCCTCGGGGCAGATCCTCCCCGACGAGGCGCTCGCGGCGCGCGGCGGCGAGATCGCGAGCGACCTCGGCTGCTTCGCCTGCCACGGGCCGCTCGGCGCCGGGGGGGTCGGGAACCCGGGCTCGTTGAAGGGCTACGTGCCCGGCTTCTGGGGCGCCGACTTCGACGACCTGGTGCGCAGCGACGACGAGCTGCGCACCTGGATCGCCAAGGGCGAGCTCGCGCGCGTCGCCCAGCACCCGATCGGCGGCCGGTTCTTCAAACGCCAGGCGATCAAGATGCCCGCCTACGAGCACTTCGTCCCCGACGCGGACGTGCAGGCGCTAGCCGCCTACGTGCGCTGGATCCGTGCCGGGAGCTGGCGGCCGCTCATTCACTAGCTCGCTAATTGTCGGGCGCGCCTGCGGCGATCCAGGAGAGGATGGTGAAGATCTCTTCGGTGGTGAGGCAGCCGCCCGCGGGGGGGAAACCCGGACAGCCCTGCGGCATCACCGCGCCGCCACGCGGAAGCCCCTGGCCGAGGATGCGGTGGGCGAGCTGGCTCGCGCGGATGCTGCCCGGCTTCACGCGCAGCAGCTTGCCGGTGGTGGCCGGGGCGTTCACGCTCTGGGCGTAGGCCACGCCGGCATCGAGGCTCTGGCCGCCACTCGCCTGCTGCGGCGGGCCGGTGTGGCAGCTCGTGATCGCGCAGCGGGAGGTGAAGATGGGCTGCACGTTCTGCGCGAAGCTCGGCTGCGCCGCGCCTGGCGTGCAGGTGAGCCTCAGCTTGTCCCGGTCGCGCCTGCTGCCCGAGGACGCGGTGACGGTGAGGCGCGACTTCCCGGGCTTGATCCCCGCGAGCGAGAGCCTGAGCGGCAGGGCGAGCCCCGGCGGGGTGCAGCCGCTGCCGGCGGGGTCGAGCGCCGCGAGCGCGGCGGCGAGCGCCTGACCCGTGGGGTCCTTGCTCGGCTTGACGGTCGGCGGCCCGCTCAGGCCGGCGGGCGTGCACGCGCCCAGGCCCGGGACGTTGATGCAGCCCTGGAGGCCGAGCATGCAGACACCGTCGACCTTTCCGTCGATGTCGCAGGCCTCACCGTCGGCGCACGTTTCGGTCATGCCCGGGAGGCCGCTCCAGGCAACGAAGCAGTCGGTCGCCGATGGGCCCCCGCCCGCGACGCAGTCGGGAGGACAGCCGCCCCGGGCTGCTGGCGCGAGTAGCAGGGCGAACGCGAGAACGACCGGTATCCGCATTGCTCCGCAGCCTTGCGGAGCAATTCTCGGCCGTCAATCAGGCGCGGCCGAACGGCGCGTCGGCGGCACCGAACGGTCGCTCAGGCGACCTTGCTGACGTTGGCCGCCTGCAGACCCTTGGGGCCCTGCGTGACCTCGAACGTGACCCGCTGCCCCTCATCCAGGGTGCGAAAGCCGGAGCCGGCGATCGCCGAGTAGTGGACGAAGACGTCTTCTCCGTCGTCGGTGGTGATGAACCCGTATCCCTTCTGGCTGTTGAACCACTTCACCTTGCCCTGCGCCACGGTCTTTCCCTCCTGTCGGTTGCCTCTGACTGCGCCGGATGACTTGAGGAAAAGACGGTGCAGCCTTCGCCTCAACGACCAGCGAGCGCGAGGTCGATACCACGGCGGCTCGGGCGAAGGCAACCTGAAAGCCCAAAACCGCCAAACGGTGCCTCGCCTTGCAAACCCCGGACCCCTACCTTAATAGAACCTGCCATGACGGTTCCGGCCGGGCGCATGCCGGCTGCGCTCGCGCCGCGGCGGCGGCCCGGGGCGCGGCCGCGACTCGCGCCAAAGCGTCGTCATGGACGGGTGCGCGCGCGCGTGGAGTACTTGGCGCTGCGCGTCGTGATGGGGCTGCTCGGCGCCCTGCCGCTCTCCCTGGCGCGCCGCCTGGGTGAGCTGGGCGCGCTCCTGGCCTACGCGCTCGACGTGCCCCACCGGCGGATCGGCATGGTGAACCTGGGCGTCGCCTTCCCCGAGCGGCCCGTCCGTGAGCGGCGGGGCATCCTGCGACGCTCGTTCCTGAACCTCGGCCGCATGGCCGCCGAGCTGGCCCATCTGCCGCGGCTCTCGGACGAGCGGCTGCGGGACATGGTCCGCTTCGAGGACGAGGCGTGGTGGCAGCAGGCGGTCGGCTGGGAGCGGAGCACCGGCGTGCTCGTCCTGAGCGGGCACTTCGGAAACTGGGAGCTCCTGGCCTTCGCGCACGGGAGGCGCGGCTACCCGGTCCACATGGTGCACCGCGCGATCGCCAATCCGCTCGTCGACCGCTGGCTCTGCGAGCTTCGCCGCCGGGCGGGCACGCGCATGATCCGCAAGAGCGCCGGCGCGGGCGGGGTGCTGCAGGCGCTCCACGAGCGCGGGCTCCTCGTGCTCCCCATCGACCAGAACTCGACCCGGGGGCTCGGGGTGTTCGTGGACTTCTTCGGGCTGCCGGCGAGCACGAACAGCGGCATGGCCCGTATCGCGCTCCGCACCGACGCGCCCATCGTGCCGGCCTTCATCGTCCGCGAGGGCCGGAGCGCCCGCCACCGCGTGCACGTGCTCCCCATCCTCCAGGTGGAGCGCACGGGCGACCCTGCCGAGGACGTGCGCCGCAACATCCAGCGCTTCACCGCCGTCTTCGAGGAGATGGTCCGCCGCCACCCCGAGCAGTGGCTGTGGATGCACAAGCGCTGGAAGACGCGCCCGCCGGGCGAGCCGCGGCTCTACTGACGTGCCGACCCGCTCGCCACGGCCCCGCCCCAGGCGCCCATCCGGGCGGCCCCGCGCCCAGGGCGCCGCCAGCCCGGGGCTCCGGGCCCTCCAGGCCCGCCTCGCCCGTGTGACCGCTCAGGTGGAGGCCCTGCGCCGGCGGCACGTCCGCGAGCTGGCGGCGGCCCAGCGAGCGGCGGACCAGCGGCTGGCCGCCCTGATGCGGGAGCTCACCGCCTTGAGGCACCTCGAGGCACGGGCCCAGGCCCTCACCCGGCTCCTCGCCGAGCGGGACACCGCACTTGAGCACCAGGCGCGGCGGATCGCCGAGCTCGAGGCCGCCCTCTTGCGAACCCCTACCCAGTTGGGGTGATATCAGGCCCGGGGACATGGGCAGGCGCAGCCCGAGAAGAGCGGCAGCCAGCCTCCCGAGGGAGGACCTGAGCGATGGCTAAGATCCGCGTGCTCCTGGTCGACGACCACACCGTCGTTCGCCAGGGGCTGCGCCGCATCCTCGAGACCGACGACGAGATCGAGATCGTCGGCGAGACCGGCGACGGGCGCAGCGCCGTCGAGATGGCGCAGCGCATGCACCCAAACATCGTGGTGATGGACATCGCGCTCCCCGAGCTGAACGGCATCGAGGCGACGCGCCAGATCATGAAGCGCAACGAGGGAGCCAAGGTGCTCATCCTGACGATGCACTCCGACGACGTGTGCGTGCGACAGAGCCTGAAGGCGGGCGCGCGCGGCTACCTGCTCAAGGACTCGGAGGACCTGGACCTCCTGAAGGCCGTGAAGGCGATCGGCCGGGGCGGC
>JBKPBB010000455.1:0-7181 GCA_046744245.1 Thermodesulfobacteriota bacterium | reverse complement strand
GTGGGCGTGAACGACAAGACGAACCGCGCCGCGCTCGGCGGCCGCTACCAGAGCTCGTTCCTCGAGCAGAGCTGGGACCCATCGTACTTCTCGCTGCGCACACTCACCCACATGACCGACTGATGCGGCGCCGCGCGATCGTTCTCTGGTTGCTCCTCCTGGCCGCGCCCGCGTGCGCCGCGGACGCCGCCGGCGCCCAGGTGCTCGAGCACAAGGGCCGCTGGGAGTCGGGCTACGGGGCCCAGTTCTACAACGTCGTCGGCCGGCTCAAGAACACGAGCGGGCACCCGCTCCGCTACGTGAAGCTCCGCATCGAGGCGCTCGACGAGCACGGCAACGTGGTCGCCAAGACCGAAACCTTCAACGAGAGCGCCGAGGCGCTGGCGGTCCCCGACCTGAACCCCGAGGAGCTGCTCAAGTCGGGCAAGGTGAAGCCGCTCCCCGCCGACGCCGAGGAGCGCTTCCGCGGGAGCTTCTTGAAAGAGGAGACGCCGCCCTTCACCGACTACCGCGTGAAGGTGATCGAGACGCCGGAGGCGACGCCGAGGAGTCCGTCCGAGTAGCCATGGCCGCCCCCGATCCACAGGCCCTCGCCGCCGCCATGCCGTTCGCCGTCGCCGTCGGTGCCGAGGTGACCGCGGCCACGCCCGAGGAGGTGCGCGGCCGCCTCGCCTGGGCGCCCGAGCGCTGCACGAGCGGCGGCACGCTCCACGGCGGCGCGATCATGGCGCTCGCCGACACGCTGGGGGCGATCTGCGCCTTCTTGAACCTGCCGCCCGGCGCCGGCACCTCGACCATCGAGTCGAAGACGAACTTCTTCGCCCCGGTGCGGAGCGGCCACGTGGAGGCCGTGACACACCCGCTGCACGTCGGGCGCCGGACGATCGTCGTCCAGACCGACGTGCGCGACGCGACCGGACGGCGCGTCGCGCTGGTCGTGCAGACGCAGGCGGTGCTCGTCGACTGATGGCGGGGCGGATTCTCGTCATCGGCGCGACCGGCACCGTCGGCAGCCAGCTCGTCATGCAGCTCGGTCAGCGCGGCGAGGATGTACGCGCGGCGACCCGCCAGCCGGCAACCGCCCGCCGCCGCTCCGCCGGCGCGCCCGAGCTCGTGGAGTTCGACTTCGAGCGGCCGGAGACCTTCGCGCCGGCGCTGGAGGGCGTCGAGCGCGTGTTTCTCATCGCGCGGCCGGGCGACGAGCAGGCGGACCGGGTCGCCGTCCCGCTCATCGACGAGATGAGGCGGCAGGGCGTCCGCCACGTCGCCAACCTGACGGCGATGGGAGTGGAGATGCTGGAGGGCATGGCCCTCAAGAAGGTCGAGCGCCACCTCGAGGACTCCGGGATCGGCTTCACGCATCTCCGCCCGAACTTCTTCATGCAGGTCTTCAGCGGGGGCCCGCTGCTCACGGACATCCGCTCGACCGGCGCGATCCACGTCCCTGCCGCCGACGCGAGGATCTCGTACGTCGACGCGCGCGACATCGCCGCCGTGGCCGCCGCGGCGCTGAGCGAGGCGGGGCATGTGGGGAGGGCCTACACCCTCACGGGTGGCGAGACTCTCGCCCATGCCGAGATCGCCCGGGCCATCTCCGAGGCGGCGGGCAGGACGGTCCGCTACGTCCCGATCAGCGAGGACGCCGCCCGAACGGCAATCGAAGGAGCCGGTCTTCCACCGCAGCGCGCCGAACGGTTGATCGGCTTCTACCGGCTCGTCCGCCAGGGGTTCTGCGCGCCCGTCTCGGCGGACGTCCAGACGGTCCTCGGCCGGCCGCCCGTCTCGTTCGCGCAATTTGCGAGGGACCACGCGGCCCGCTGGATGTGACGACGGCCGTCGGGAGGCGTCGGAGATTGCGCGGCAAGGCCGTCCAAGCGCCGCCTACACGAGAGTCGCGAGGCCAGCCGTCGCGAAATCGCCGCGGTCGAAGGTGAACGCCTCCTCCAGACTCATGGCGCGCATCAGCGCGAACGATGTGCAATCCGTGAAGGAGAACACGTGATCGTGGTAGCGAACGAACAGTTGCCAGGCTGCGTCGCGCATGTTGAGCTCCCGCGCGAGCGCGAGCGCTGGCGCCGCGAGCTTCGGCGTCCGCCTGAAGAGCCCGGGCATCAGGCCGCCAGCAGCCGCTCGAGGCCGCGCGCCAGGCAGCGGGTGATCTCGTCGCGGCAACGGCGGAAGACGTCCTCGTCCTGCATCGAGGGGTCGGCGATGTCGCCCGACTCGCCCGCCAGCTCGCGCACGGTGAGCACGGGCTTGCCGGCCGCCTCCGGGAAGTCGCGCAGCATCTGGCGCTGCTGCTCGGTCATGACCACGATGACGTCCGCGTCGGCGAGCAGGTGGCGCTGGCGCTTCAAGTCGGTCGCGCCCGCGCCGGGCGGCAGCTCGATGCCCACCTCGCGCAGCACGAGACGCGCGTCGAGCGAGACCAGGCTCCCGTCACGCGCGTAGGGCGCGATGCCGCCCGAGCGCACCTCGACCTGGCCCGCGAGGCCGTGCTCCGCGAGCAGCCGCTCGAGCACCTTCTCCGCGATGATGCTGCGGCTCGTGTTGGCGTGGCAGACGACGAGGACGCGCCGCCGTGGCGCGGAGGCTCCGCTCACAACCCCCCGGCGAAGACGTCGCCCATGCCCTCGGGCGCCGTGATCCCCTTCGCCAGCTCCTCCCTGATGCGCGCGCCGAGCTTCATCGGCTCCCAGGGCGCCGGCTCGGGGTTCTTGATGCGGGTCGCCGAGTGCCAGCCCTTCATGGGCCACACGCTGCGGCCGCCGACGCGGAACACCTGGCCGTTCACGCTCGCCGCATCGTCGCTCGCGAGCCAGGCGACGAGCGGGGCAACGTTCGCCGGGCTGAACATGTCGAACTCGCCCGGCTTGGCCTCGGCCCCCATGAGGGCGGCGGTGGAGGGCGTGGCGTCGACCGTGAGCCGCGTGCGTGCGACCGGCGCGATCGCGTTGGCCGTGACGCCGTACTTCTTCATCTCCTGGCCGATGATGATCGCCATGGCGGCGACCGCGGCCTTGCACGCGCCGTAGTTGCTCTGTCCGACGTTGCCGAGGAGCCCGGCGTCCGAGGAGGTGTTGATGATGCGGCCGTTCAGCTCGTTCCCCTTCTTGTGCTCCTCCCGCCAGTACTCGCACGCGTGGCGGCACATGTTGAAGGTGCCCTTCAGGTGCACGGCCACCACCGCGTCCCAGTCCTCCTCCGCCATGTTGAAGATCATCCGGTCGCGCAGGATGCCGGCGTTGTTGACCACGATGTTGAGCTTGCCGAAGGTGTCGAGCGCGCACTGGACGATGCGCTTGGCGGCCTTGAAGTCGGCGACGCTGTCGCCGTTGGCGATCGCCTGGCCGCCCATCTTCTTGATCTCGGCAACCACATCCTGGGCGGGCGTGGCCGTCGGCGCCCCGGTGCCGTCGAAGTGCGCGCCGAGATCGTTCACGACGACCTTCGCGCCGTGCCTGGCCAGGAGCAGCGCCTCCTCGCGGCCGATGCCTCGGCCCGAGCCCGTGACGATCGCGACCTTGCCGTCGAGCAACATCGGGGAGCCTCCTTTGGGGGATGCCAGGGGTCACGGGGAACCTGCCCCAGCGCTCGCGGCCTTGTCAAGGTGAGCGTGGACGTGCCTCGGGGGGTGCGCTATGGGCCCGGCCCGTGCGGCTCGCGCTACGCCTCGTGAACGTGCTGGTCGCGCTCGTGACGCTGGCGAGCGCGCTCGCCGTCCTCGTCTCGGACCTGCGCGTGCCCGGCTACCGCGAGCACTACCGCGACGCGCTCTGGTTCGTCGCGCTCTACGCGGCCGTGCAGGGCGTGATGCTCGCCGCCTTCGCGCGCGACGGGCGGCTCGTGCCGTGGCTCGCGCTCTCGAAGACCGCCGCCGCCTACTTCTTCCTCGCCGGCTTCACGCACCTCTGGCCCTACTGGCGCGTGTGGACGCCGGCCCGCTACGTCTACCAGCTCTTCGAGTGGGGCGAGGACCGGCAGGTCGGGCTGATGGCGCTCGTCTTCCTCGGCCGCGGCGCCTTCAACACGCTGAACGCCATGTACTTCACGACGCCGTGGTGGCGAGCCCTGCGCGCGCGCCGGCCGCTCCTCGGCCGCGCCGTCACCGCCGCGCCCATGGCCGCCACCGTCTTCTTCCTGTGGACCTTCTTCGCGCTCCAGCGCGAGGAGACGCGGACGTTCTCTGCCGAGGCGCAGGACATCGCCCGGCTGGTCTACGAGAGCCTCGACTGCGACGCGGTCCGCGCGCATGCGGGCACGACGACCAGCGACGTCCGGCAGCGGGGCGAGCGGCTGTACCAGGTGGAGATCGCCTATGGCTGCGCCCGCACGCGTGTCCGCGTGCGCGCGGAGGACGGGCGCATCGGGACGGTGGCCGGGCCGCAGCTCCAGTGCTGCCGGGAGGGGTCGTGAACTCGGCCCCGGGCGTGGTAGGTGGTGATACACATGAAACGGACGAATCTTGTGCTTCGTGAGGAATTGCTGGAGGAAGCTACGCGGCTCAGCGGGGAGAAGACTGACTCTCGCACCGTGGAGCGAGCGCTCGAGGAGCTAGTGCGGCGCATCAAGGCCAGGCGTGGAGCTGCGCGGATCGGGTCTCTGGGAAGGCGACCTCCCCGCGATGCGCCCCCTGTGATTCAGGAGGTCCTGCAGGGCTTCGGGGAAGAGCGGGCTTACCGCCTGGCGCGCGAGGCGATGCTCGCGCTGCCGGTCGTCTCCCAACTCCGCGAGCGGAGCGTGTGACCGATCACGCCGTCACCGCCGCCCCCTGGGTCGCGCGCTCCCGGCCCTCGATGATGAAACCACCCCACAGGAAAGCGGGCCGGAAGCGCGCGACAACTGCGGGCAGCAGCACGAGGGCGCTGCCCGACGAGACGAGCATGGCGAGGGCGACCAGCGAACCGAGCTGGACATGGAGGCCGAAGCCCGAGAGGCAGAGGGTCGCGTAGCCGAAGGCGATCGCCGAGGAGACGAAGAGGACGGCCTTCCCCGACGTCATGAGGGCCCGGCCGAGCGCGTCCTCGAGCCTGCCGCCGTGCGCCAGCTCCTCGCGCACGCGGAAGAGGAAGTAGATGGCGTAGTCGGCGCCGATGCCGACCGCCATCGCCGAGATGGCCGAGGTGATCGTGTCGAGCGGGATGCCGAGCAGCCCCATGACCCCGAAGTTGACCGCCACCGTGAGCCCGAGCGGCATCGCCACCAGGAGACCGCCCACCACCGAGCGCAGCAGGAGGCTCGCGATCGCGAGCGTGATGACGGCGATCTGCACGATGTTGCGCAGCTTGCCGTGCACCATGACCTCGGTGGCCGCGGCGGTCGAGGCGAGCGTGCCGCTGTAGCGCACGCGGTAGCCGGGCGGGAAGGTGCGCGCGACCTGCTCCTGCGCCAGCGCGATCAGCCGCTCGCCGTAGCGCGTGCTGTCCTCGTGCACGAGGAGACGGACCTTGGCTATCCGGTGCGTCGAGTCGAGCAGCGTGTCGAAGTCGTCGGCGCCGCCCGAGAGCGTGTAGAGGAAGAGGTACTGCGCGGTGAGCGCCCGCGTCGCGGGCAGCTCGCCCGCGTCGGACCGGTCGGCGTTCATGGCGAGGTGCATCTTGCGCACGAAGTCGACGTAGGAGACCGCCTTGCCGACGCCCGGCTCGGCCTCCAGGTTCCGCTCGAGGCGGTAGATGGCGCGCATGACCGCGGGCTCCTCGAGCGACCCCTCCCGGGTCCCCTCGACCAGGGCGATGAGCGTGTTCGTCCCCGCGAAATGGGCGTTGATGGAGGCGTCGTCCTGCCGCACCGGCTCGCGCGCCGAGAACTCGCGCTTGGTGCTCATGTCGATCTGGATGCGGGAAGCGAAGACGGCGCACGCGGCGATCAGCAGCGCCGCGCCCGCGAACACCCGCCGCTTTCCGCGTCCGCTGGCCGCGCGCGCCGAGGCCCGGAGGAAGGCGTCGAGCCAGGGATGCGCCGCCGCCTCGCGCTCCCGCTCGCGCCGGCGAGGGGTGGGCAGCATCGCCCGCACCGCCGGGATGATGGTGAGCTCGATCACCAGCGCGGAGAGGATGCCGAAGCCGGTGAAGAGCCCGAAGGTGCGGATGGTGGCGGTGCGGAAGGTGACCAGCGAGCAGAACGAGAGCGCCGCGATCGTCCCCGCGGCGATCATGACCGGGCCCACGCGCGCCAGCGATTCGGCGATCGCCGCCTCGACGTCGTGCGTGCGGTCGAACTCCTCGTAGAAGCGCTTGAGCACCTGCACCGCGTGCCCGGCGGCGACGGCGAGGATCAGGATCGGCGTGGTGGTGTTGAAGGGATCGAGCGGGACGCCGAGGAGCCCCATGAGGCCGACCGCCCAGAGCACGGAGAGGAGCGCCGTCAAGAGCGGCAGGAAGAGCGCCTGCAGGGTGCGGAACGCCTCGTAGTGCACGAGGCCGATCACCAGGAGGGCGAGCGGGAAGTAGAGGATCATCCGCCCCGCGTAGGCGGAGAGCTGCGAGAGGAAGATGACCGGGCCGGAGAGGCGGTAGTCGAAGGTGCCGTCGTCGCACGCTTTCAGCGCTCCGAGCACGGCCATGTGGAGGTGGCGGTAGCCGGGCGTCTCGGGGGTCAGCTCGAAGCTCGCCTGCACCGCCGCCGCCGAGCCGTCCGCCGCGACCAGCGTGCCGACGTAGGCGTCGGTCGCGAAGGCGCGGCGGCGGACCTCGGCGGCGCCCGCCTCGTCCATCGGCGGCGTCTCCATCACCCGTTCCACTTCCATGCCGTCCTCGGTGCCCCGGATGTCCTTCACCTGCGGTGCGGCGAGGCTCTGCACGAGCGCCGGGTTGGCGCCCGGCAGCCGGCGGACGGCGTCAGTCACCTCGGCGAGCTTCTTCAAGAACGCCGGCGTGAATACGTTACCGTCGTGCGGGAAGAGCCCGATCACGACGAGGTTCTTGTCTCCGAAGATGCGGTGCACGTCGTTGAGCGTCTGGATGAAGGGATGGTCCTGCGGCAGCTGGCGGTCGGGGTCGACCTCGACGTGCAGGCGCGTGGTGGCGCGAGCGAGGAAGAGGGTCGCGAGCAGCACCGCGAAGAGCACGGCGAAACGGTGCCTCACCACCCAGGCGGCGTACGTCTTCAGTGCGCGGGACGACATGAGATTCTCCTTCGATCAGGCTGCGGCGCGCTCGAGGTACTCGTGAAGCGCGCCGTAG
>JBKPBB010000357.1:0-3893 GCA_046744245.1 Thermodesulfobacteriota bacterium | reverse complement strand
CTAGTACGCGACCTCGAACACGCGCTGGCGCTCGCGAAAGCCCTTCAGCGAGAGGCGCCCCAGGTGGTTGAAGCGGAACGGCTTCCCGGCGGCGAGCTGGCGCACCACGTCCGCGACCAGGATCTGCCCGGGCCGGGCCCGGGCGGCGATGCGCGCCGCGGCCTGCACGGCGGTGCCGAAGAGGTCCGCGTCCTCGGCCACCGGCTCGCCGGCGTTGAGTCCGATGCGAACGAGGATGGGGTCCTTCCGCCCGCCGTTGTAGGCCGCGAACGCCTGCTGGATCGCGATCGCGCATTCGAGCGCGCGGCTCGCCGAGGGAAACGACGCCATGAAGCCGTCGCCCATGCTCTTCAGCTCCGTGCCGCCGTGCTCGCGCAGGCGGTCGCGGACGATCGTGTTGTGCGCGCGCAGGAGCTCCTGGGCCGCGGCGTCGCCGAGGCGCTGCGTGAGCGCCGTGGAGCCGACCAGGTCGGTGAAGAGGATGGTGAGGAGGCCGGCGCCGGCATCGCCGGCGGGCGCCTCGGCCTCGCCCTCCTCGTCGGCGAGGAACTCGTCCACCGCCTTGAGAATGGGCTCCGGGTCGCCGATCCACGGGTTGCTGGCAGCGCCCGGCAGCGGCAGGAAGTGGGCATCGGGCAGGAGCGCCGCGAGCTCCCGGCCGGCGCTGAATGGCACCGCCGGGTCGTCGCGACGGTGGAGTACGAGGCTCGGCACTTTCACCTGCGGCACGACATCCCGCACGTCGATCTTGAAGTAGCCCTCCTCGAGGATGGCGGCCGCGACCTCGCCGGACGAGGCCACCTGGAGGAACTTCGCCCCGTCGTCGATGATCCCGCTGTCGATCCCCCGCGCGACGACCTGGACCATGGTGCGCGCGCCCACGCTCCAGTCGGCGCGGATGAGATCGATCAGGGCGCGCGCGAGGGCGGGGTTGGGGATCGCTCCCGAGGCGAACGTGGCAAACGTGCCGTACAGGATCAGGTGGCTCACCCGCCCCGGTTGAGCCGCCGCATACATGAGCGCCGGCGGGCCGCTGAGCCCCCAGGCGAAGATCGCCACCTTCTCGCCGCCCAGCGCCTCGACCACCGCCTCGAGGTCCGCCACGCGCTTGGCCGCCGAGATGTCTCCCACCTCGCGATCGGAGAGACCCGTGCCGCGCCAGTCGAAGCGGACGACGCGGCGCCGGCCGCGGCCCGAGAGCCCATCGAGGAAGCGGACGACCGACTCGCCCGTCACCTCGACCTCCAGGTGCGAGACCCAGCCCGAGAGGAACAGGATGGGGTGCCCCTGCCCGGCCACGCTGTAGGCGATCGACACCCCGTCGCGGGTGCGGGCGAAGTGCACGCGGGGCTTCTGCATGCGGATCATGATCTGTAGCACAGGCGCCGCGCCGCGACGAAGCGTGCACGCGAGCGCCGGCGTGCTATAGATACGACCGCCGTGAAGGCCGACCTCGCCACCCGGCTCGCCCCGCTCGCGGACCAGAGCTTGCTCCATATCACCACCCGCGGGCGGCGGACGGGCAAGCCGCATACGGTTCCGATCTGGTTCGTGGCCGACGACACGACCCTCTATCTCGCCACCTTGAACGCGAAGCGCGACTGGGTGCGCAACGTGCGCAGGACCCCGGAGGTCACGCTCGCGCTGGGCAGCCTCCGCGTGCGCGGCCGAGCGAGCGTCGTCACCGATCCCGTGCTCGAGGCGCGCATCCGCGACCTCCTCGCGCGCAAGTACTGGATGGCCTGGATCGGGTCGTGGTTCGGGATGGGCCCGGACGCGACCTTCCGCGTCGACAATCTGGAGGCCGTATGACCGACGTGCACGTTCGCAGCCTCGATCACGCCTCGGTCCGCATCGCCGACCTCGCGCGCTCGCGCGCGTTCTACGAGGGCCTGCTCGGTCTGCGCCTGGCGCCGCGGCCGGATCTGGGCTTTCCCGGCACGTGGTACGACCTGGGCGGCGCCCAGCTCCACCTCGTGCAACAGCAGAAGATATTCGAGGACATCGACCCGACCGATCCGCACGTCGCGTTGCAGGTGGAGAGCGTCGAGAGGGTACGGCAGACGCTCGACGCGCGCGGCATCCCCTACCGCCACTTCGGGGGGCCCCAGCTCTGGATCCGCGATCCCGACGGCAACGTGGTCGAGCTCTGCGAGCCGCGCTGATGGCAGCGGCCCGCCGGGTGTGCTAGCAAGCGCTCGGGGATGGTGGGCCTGCGGGAGGACTTCGCCGCGCTCGTCACCGCCGGCGAGCGCACCGATCTCGCCCGCGCCGCGCTCGCGATCGCGCGCATCGCCTACCCGGCCCTCGACCCGGCGCCCTACCTCCGGCAGCTCGACGGTCTGGCGGCCACGGTCCGCCCGCGCCTCTATCCCCACGCCTCGCCGGAGGCCGCGGCCGCAGAGCTCGTGGGCTACCTCTTCGGCGAGTGCGGCTTTCGCGGCAACCAGGAGGAGTACTACGACCCGCGCAACAGCTACCTGAACGACGTCCTCGAGCGCCGCACGGGCATTCCCATCACCCTCGCCGTGGTGCTGATCGAGACGGGCGCGCGCCTGGGCCTCGGCCTCGAGGGCGTCGGGTTCCCGGGCCACTTCCTCGTGCGCGTGGCGGGGAGCCCGCTCCTCCTGGACCCCTTCTTCGGCGGCCGCCCGATCGGCGAGCGCGAGCTCCTCACCCGCTACCAGAGCTTCCTCGGCAGCGACGCGCCCGCGCTGCCGCCCGACGCGCTCGCGACGGCCGACACGCCGGGCATCCTGACCCGCATGCTGCGCAACCTGCTGCGCGTCTACCTCGACCAGAAGGACCACGCGCACGCGCTGGCGGCAGCCGAGCTCCTCCTCGTGCTCGTCCCGGACTCCGCCGACGAGCTGCGCGTGCGCGGCCTCCTCTACGAGCACCTCGAGTGCTTCGGTGCGGCGCTGGGCGACTTCCGGCGCTACCTCGAGCTGGCACCGGAGGCGCCCGACGCGGAGCTGATCCGCGAGCGCGTGGCGCGCCTGGTGCGCATCGCGGCCGCCATCCACTGAGGCGCGCGCGGGGCGCGTTTCACGG
Source organism: Thermodesulfobacteriota bacterium (assembly GCA_046744245.1). Classification (GTDB taxonomy): domain Bacteria; phylum Desulfobacterota; class Binatia; order DP-6; family DP-6; genus DP-6. The sequence continues at coordinate 839 of JBKPBB010000357.1, read as the reverse complement.
CACCACGATCCGGTACGTGACCGTCCCGGTCGCGACCACCCGCCCCGAGTCCCGCTCGCCCACCGTCACCTGGTTCAGGAAGATCTCGTCGTTCCGCCGCCAGGTGCGCGCCTCGGCCACCACGTCGGCGTGCGCCGGCGCGTGGTAGCTCACGTGGATGCCGACGGTCGAGGCCTTGTAGCGGAGGTCGAGGCCCGCGATCGACCACGAGGCCATCGCGCCGGTGGTGTCGAGGAGCGCGGCGAGCGCGCCCTCGTGGATCGCGCCGTCGCGGTCGGTCTTGTCGGGCGTGAGCGGCATGTGGACGACCGCGTGGCCGTCCTGCATGCGCGTGATCGCGAGCCCGAGGCTCGCCATGAACGGCACCGACACGATGGCGCGCGCGATCTTCGGCACCTCGCCGCCCGCGGCGGCGGGCTCGGCGCGCGTCGCGCGCTGCCGCTCGGCACCCGCCGGCGGGTGGTCGAGCGCGCGGTAGGTGACCAGGCCCTTCGCGATGCGCTTGCCGCCGTCGTTGCGCACGTCCACGTCGGCATAGGCGATCTCCTTGCCGCGCCGGAGGACCTCGGCCTCGGCCACGATGTCCTCGCCGATGGCGGCGGCCAGGTAGTCGACGGAGAGGTCGAGCGTGCCGGCGTCGAAGACGGGCCTGCCGGCGAGCCCCGTCGCGGCGGCGAGCACGCCCGCGATGTCGATGGTGGAGGCGGGCACGCCGCCGTGCAGCGCTCTTCCGGGGTTCGAGTTCTCGTCCTTGTACGGGACGCGGAGGCGCGCGCGGTCGAGCGCGATCGCCTCCACCACGATGCCGAGCCGGGCGCAGTAGGGGGTCTCGGCGACGC
>JBKPBB010000438.1:0-1850 GCA_046744245.1 Thermodesulfobacteriota bacterium | reverse complement strand
CATTCGCAAGCGCGACGGGGCGCTTGACGACGGCGCGCGCCGGGTGCGATCACCGCGCGCGTGATGCAACTTGCCACGAGCGCGGAGGCCTCGCCGGAGCGACGGGTACGCGATACGTTGACCCGACCGCGGCGCGACGTCCATGCCTCGCGTCCAGCCGCGCGAGGAGCGCATGCACGTGCGGTCGCCTCGTCACGGGCCCGCCGCCCGCGCCCGGAACCACTCGACGGTGCGCCGCAGGCCGTCCGCGAGCGACACCTCCGGCCGCCAGCCGAGGACCTCGGCGGCGCGCCGGGAGTCGATGACGCTGCGGCGCTGCTCGCCGGCCTTGGTGGGGCCGTGGCGGACCTCGGAGCGGCCGCCCGTCGCCTCGAGGAGGAGGCGCGCGAGCGTGTTCACGTCGGTCTCGATGCCGGTGCCGATGTTGAAGGGCCCGGTCGCGGTGGACTCGAGCGCGAGGAGGTTGGCGCGCGCCACGTCGCCGACGTAGACGTAGTCGCGCGTCTGCTTGCCGTCGCCGTTCACCGTGACCGGCTCGGCGCCGAGCATCCTGCCCGTGAAGATGGCGACCACGCCGGCCTCCCCGTGCGGGTCCTGGCGCGGCCCGTAGACGTTGGCGTAGCGCAGCGCCACGAACGGGAGCTGGTACTCGGCCTGGTAGAAGAAGGCGTAGAGCTCGCCCGCCCGCTTGCTGACGCCGTAGGGGGAGACGGGGTTGGTGGGATGCGACTCCGGCGCGGGGAACGCCTCCTGCTCGCCGTAGACGGCGCCGCCGGAGGACACGAAGAGGACGCGGCGGACGTTCGCCTTGCGCGCCGCCTCGAGCAGGTTCACCGTGCCGAGGATGTTGACGCGTGCGTCGAAGAGCGGATCGGCGACCGAGCGGCGCACGTCCATCTGCGCGGCGTGGAGGTTCAGCACCGCGGGGCGCACGTCGCGGATCAGCTCGACGAGCGCGGGATCGGTGATGTCGAGCCGCTGGAAGCGGGCCTTGGGGTTCAGGTTCTCGCGGTGGCCGGTGGAGAGGTCGTCGACCACGATCACCTCGTGACCGGCTGCGACGTAGGCGTCCACCACGTGCGAGCCGATGAAGCCCGCTCCGCCCGTCACCAGGATCTTCATGTCTTGCGCACCACGGGGCTGAAGAAGTCGATCGTCCTCCGAAGCCCGTCCTCGAGCGAGACCCGGGGCTCCCAGCCGAGCAGCGCGCGCGCCTTGCCGATGTCGGGCTGGCGGACCCTGGGGTCGTCCTCCGGCAGGGGGCGGAAGACGATCTCGCTCTTCGAGCCGGTGAGCGCCTTGATCCGCTCCGCGAACTGGAGGATCGAGATCTCCGTCGGGTTGCCGCAGTTGACCGGCTCGCTGTGGTCGGAGCGCAGCAGGCGGACGATCCCTTCCACCAGGTCGGACACGTAGCAGAAGCTCCGCGTCTGCGAGCCGTCGCCGTAGACGGTGAGCGGCTCGTCGCGCAGCGCCTGCGAGATGAAGTTGGGAACGACGCGGCCGTCGTTGAGCCGCATGCGCGGCCCGTGGGTGTTGAAGATGCGGACGATCCGGGTCTCGATCCCGTGCGTGCGGTGGTAGGCCATGGTGAGCGCCTCGGCGAAGCGCTTCGCCTCGTCGTACACGCCGCGCGGCCCGATCGGGTTCACGTGACCCCAGTAGTCCTCCTTCTGCGGGTGGACGAGCGGGTCCCCGTACACCTCGGAGGTGGAGGCGAGGAGGAAGCGGGCGCGCTTCTCCTTGGCGAGGCCGAGCGCCTTGTGGGTGCCGAGCGACCCGACCTTGAGCGTCTGGATCGGGAGCTCGAGGTAGTCGACGGGGCTCGCGGGGGACGCGAAGTGGAGGAT
>JBKPBB010000211.1:0-2576 GCA_046744245.1 Thermodesulfobacteriota bacterium | reverse complement strand
CAATTCCGCTGCCAGAATACTTCGCCGGTGGAGCGGGCGGCGGGCTGGGCTGGCTCATCGGCGGCGTAGTGCTCGGTGCCGTCGTGCCGTTCACGCTGGTCGTCATTCTGCCGACGAACCAGCGTCTGCTCGATCCTTCGCTGGACAAGGCGTCGCCAGAGGCCGAGGCGTTACTCGCTCGCTGGGGCCGGCTCCATGCCGTTCGGAGCGCGCTGAGCCTCGTGGCGTTCGCCTCGTTCCTCGTCCTGCTGGCGAAGGGCCGCCCGCCCTGAGAATCGGTCCAGTTACGCCCCGGTCCGGTACACGCTCCAAGTCCCCGTCTCGACGCGGGGTTGCGCGTGACAGCTCCTCCCACGACGGCGACTCGGCGCGCCCCATAGGGTGCGTTGCGAGTGGCCGGCATCGGGCGCGCTGTTCACCTCCCGCGAAGGGCGGGAGGTAGCTCGCGGGCTGGGCCGCCGCCGAGGCGTCTCCGTCGGGTCGCGCCCACGGCCGGATGCTCACGCGCCTGCTGACGCTCGTCGCGGTGATGATCACGATCGCTGCGGGGTGGGCTTTCCTCTTGACGCTCGTATCGCCGCCGCTCACGCTCGGCTGGCGCGAGACCGGGGAGACGACGGTGAGACGGTCGGCGCGGTACGTCGCCGTCCCCGGCATCGCGGGCGTGGGCGTGCTGCTGGTTCTCGCGCTGGCGGCTCGGCCGTGGCTCGTGCGGCTGCTGGGGGGACGGCACACACCTGCTCCGACTCAGAGCAGATCGTCGTCGCTCGCCAGCCAGCGCGGCATCACCAGCGCCTGATAGACCTGCCCCACTGGCGCCGGTAGCATCGCCCCGAGCGGTGAAACATGGTGGGCCTATCCGCCCTGACCGTGCGCGAATGAAAAAAGGCCCCGGACGGGTATCCCGTCGGGGCCTTTTCCCCGCGTTCGGCGCGGCTGCAGCGCCGACTGGCGTTCCTACATCATGCCGCCCATGCCACCCGGCATGGCGGGTACGCCGCTACCCTTCTCCTGCGGCCTCTCGGCGATCATCGCCTCAATGGTGAGCATCAGGCCGGCGATCGACGCGGCATTGATGAGCGCCGTCCGGACCACTTTGGTCGGATCGATGATGCCCGCCTTCAGCAGATCCTCGTACTCTTCCGTGAAGGCGTTGAAGCCGAACGCACCCTTGGCGTTCTTCACCTTGTCGAGGACGATCGAGCCCTCGTGGCCGGCGTTGTTGGCGATCCAGCGCAGCGGCTCCTCGATCGCGCGCTTCACGATCTTGACGCCGAAGCGCTCCTCGTCGCTGACCTCGAGCTTGTCGAGCACGCTCGATGCCCGGATGAGCGCGACGCCGCCACCCGGCACGATGCCCTCTTCGACCGCGGCGCGGGTCGCGTGGAGCGCGTCCTCGACGCGCGCCTTCTTCTCCTTCATCTCGACCTCGGTGGCCGCGCCGACCTTGATGATCGCGACGCCGCCGACCAGCTTCGCGAGCCGCTCTTGGAGCTTCTCGCGGTCGTAGTCCGAGGTGGTCTCCTCGATCTGCGCCCGGAGCTGCTTGATGCGACCCTCGATGTCGGCCCTCTTGCCGGCCCCTTCGACCAGGGTCGTGTTGTCCTTGTCGACGACGACGCGCTTGCAGCGCCCGAGGTCCTGGAGCGTGACGTTCTCGAGCTTCATGCCGAGCTCTTCAGCGATCAGCTTGCCGCCAGTCAAGATGGCGACGTCCTCGAGCATCGCCTTGCGGCGGTCGCCGAAGCCCGGGGCCTTCACCGCGACGGTCTGCAGCGTGCCGCGGATCTTGTTGACGACGAGCGTGGCCAGCGCCTCGCCCTCCAGATCCTCGGCGATGAGGAGGAGCGGCTTCGCGGCGCGCGCCCCCTGCTCGAGCAACGGGAGCAGGTCCTTCATCCCCGAGATCTTCTTCTCATGGATGAGGACGTAGACGTCCTCGTAGACGCACTCCATCCGCTCGGGGTCGGTCACGAAGTACGGGGAAAGGTAGCCGCGATCGAACTGCATGCCCTCGACGACCGCGAGCTCCGTCTCGAGACCCTTGGCTTCCTCGACTGTGATCACGCCTTCCTTGCCGACCTTGCTCATCGCCCCGGCGATGATCTCGCCGATGGTCGGGTCGTTGTTGGCGGAGATGGTCCCGACCTGCGCGATCTCCTTCTGCTCCTTGGTGGGCTTCGAGAGCGTCTTCAGCTCGGTGGTGAGCGCCGACACGGCCTTGTCGATGCCCCGCTTCAGGTTCATCGGATCGTGACCCGCGGAGACCAGCTTCAGGCCCTCGGTGAAGATCGCCCGCGCCAGGACGGTGGCCGTCGTGGTCCCGTCACCCGCGACGTCCGAAGTCTTGGACGCGACTTCCTTCACCATCTGGGCGCCCATGTTCTCGAATCGGTCCTCGAGCTCGATCTCCTTGGCGACCGTCACGCCGTCTTTGGTGACGTTGGGGGCGCCCCACGACTTCTCGAGGACGACGTTGCGCCCACGCGGGCCGAGCGTGACCGTGACCGCATCGGCGAGCACGTTGATGCCGCGCAGGACCTTCTCCCGCGCGTCCTGACTGAACACTACCAGCT
>JBKPBB010000259.1:0-4651 GCA_046744245.1 Thermodesulfobacteriota bacterium | reverse complement strand
GGTGCAATCGTCGAGCGCTGTGTACTGAAATAGCCGCTGGCCCCCGACGCGGACGAACTTCACGTCCACCTGGACGCAGTCCCCGGGCCGCTCCCGCTCGAAGAGCTTCAGCTGACGCGGGCGCCGCTTGCGGACAGGCTTCACCCGCGGGAGGCCGAGCTCCCGGACCACGCGCTGGATCGTGGTCTGCGAGACGCGGAGCCGGTGCACGCGCCAGAGCCAGAGCTGGGTCCGGGTGGAGCCGTAGCTGAAGTCGACGCGCGCATGCCGGATGAGGTCGATCAGATGCTCCGGAATCCGGCGCTGTCGGCGTGCCGGGTACCGTGGGATCAACCCGCGAACGCCGTCCGCCCGCCATCGCACCCGCCAGCGTCGAATCGTCCGCGATGTGAACCCGAAGCGCCGACTCGCCGGCCGCACCCCGTTTGCCGTCGCGTACTCGAGCACCAGCAGCCGTTCCTGCACTCGCAGCCGATACCGCCTCGGCACGGCTGCATCCCGCATCACCGCCAACCATTCCCGCTTCATGCTTGCCCCTCCCGAGCCTCCTTACCAAAGGCTCGTCAGGGGGTCCCTTCTTGAGCGGTTACTTCAGGATGGGCGCGCGAGTTGCCGGCGCCGCCCGCTCCTGCTACTAGCGCCATCTCGACGACACTGGGGATCTAGCGGAGGAGGCAGCCGATGGTGATCCTGATCGTGCTCGCCGTCGTCGTGGTGGCCGTGATCGCCGTCTACAACGGCCTCGTGCGCCTGCGCGCGCAGGCCGACAACGCGTGGGCGGACATCGACGTGCAGCTGAAACGCCGCTACGACCTGGTCCCCAACCTGGTCGAGACGGTGAAGGGATACGCCGGCCACGAGCGCTCCACCCTCGAGGCGGTGGTCAGCGCCCGCAACCGCGCCATGACGGCGCAGGGACCGGCGGCCAAGGCCGAGGCGGAGGGGGCGCTCACGCAGGCCCTGCGGCAGGTCTTCGCGCTCGCCGAGGCCTACCCGCAGCTGCGCGCCGCGGAGAACTTCGCCCAGCTCCAGACGAGCCTCGGCCAGATCGAGGACGCGGTGCAGAACGCGCGCCGCTACTACAACGCGGTGGTGCGCGACCTGAACACGCGCATCGCGCAGTTTCCCTCGAACCTGATCGCCGGCTCGTTCGGCTTCGCGCCGCGCGAGTTCTTCGAGCTGAGCAGTGAAGCGGAGCGCCAGGCCCCCAAGGTCAGCTTCGAGACCGCGGGCCGCTAGCGCGCTGGCGGGCCTCCTCCTGCTAGCCGCCACCGGCGGGCGGGCGGCTGCGCGCTCGCTCGCCATCGAGCGCTTCGACGCCGAGGTGGCGGTCGCGCGCGACGCGAGCATCGACGTGACCGAGACCATCCGCGCGCGCTTCACGGGCGCCTGGAACGGCCTCTACCGCACCGTCCCGGTCGTCTACCGGACCCCCCAGGGCTTCGACTACCGGCTCTTCCTCCGCCCGCTCGCCGTGACCGACGGGGCCGGGCGTCCGCTGCGCTACGAGGCCAGCTCCGAGCGGCACTACCGCAAGTTCAAGATCTGGATCCCGGATGCGCAGGACGCGGCCAGGACGGTCATCTTCCGCTACCGCGTGGCGAACGCGCTCCGCTTCTTCACCGATCACGACGAGCTCTACTGGAACGTGACCGGCGACGAGTGGGACGTGCCGATCGAGGCGGCGAGCGCCGTCATCCGGCTCCCCACCGGCGCCACCGATGTCCGCTCGCTCGCCTTCACCGGGAGCTACGGCTCGCGCGCGCAGGACGCCGACGTCCGCACGGTGAGCGACGGCGTCGACATCGACATGCACCGGCCGCTCGCCTTCCACGAAGGGCTCACCGCGGTGGTGGGCTGGAGCAAGGGTGCGGTCGAGGAGCCCGGCACGCTCGCGCGCGCGCTGCTCTTCCTGCGCGCCAATGCGGTGTTCACCGTCCCGCTCGCGGTCTTCGCCCTCATGCTCCGCCTCTGGTACACGCGCGGCCGCGACCCACGGCTCCGCCCCATCGTCCCGCGCTACGAGCCGCCCGACGGGCTCTCGCCGGCGGAGACCGGGACGCTGGTCGACAACCGCGCCAACCTGCGCGACATCACGTCGACCCTGGTCGACCTCGCCGTGCGTGGCTGCCTGGTGATCGAGGAGCGCGATCGCGAGGGCCTCCTGGGGCTCTTGGCGAGCAAGGACTTCACGCTGCGCCGGCGGAAAGATCAGCCGGGCGATCTGAAGCCACACGAGCGGGCGGTGCTGCACGGAATCTTCGTCGGGCGGGGCGACGCAGTCGAGCTCTCCGACCTGAAGAACGAGTTCTACCAGGAGCTGCCCGGCATCCGGGATCGGATCTTCGAGGCGTTGGTCGGGCATGGCTACTACGCCCGGCGCCCCGACCAGGTGCGCAGCACCTACTGGATCCTCGCTGCCATTGCCGGCGTCGCGACGTTCCTGGTGGGCGTCCTGGCCGACAGGGCGGGGGTCGACATCCTCGGCGCTACGCCGGTCACCGTCTTCTTTGCCGGGGTGCTCTCCGCCGCAGTCGTCTTCGCCTTCGCCTGGGTGATGCCGGCACGCACCGCGGCGGGCGCCCGGGCTCTCGAGGGCGTGCTCGGCTTCGAGGAGTTCCTCGTCCGGGTGGAGAGCGACCGCATCGCCCGCGTGGAGAAGACCCCCGAGATGTTCGAGAAGTTCCTGCCCTTCGCGATGGCGCTCGGGGTGGAGCAGAAGTGGGCGCGCGCCTTCGAGGGCATCTGCCAGAAGCCTCCGGACTGGTATCACGGTTCGTCATTGCCCGATTTTCGGCCGCGGCTGTTCGTCGATCAGCTGGGCGGGATGTCGCGCAGCGCCGCGGCGGTCATGGCCTCGCAGCCGCGGAGCGCGGGCGGCTCGGGCTTCGGCGGCTGGAGCGGCGGCGGCGGCTTCTCGGGCGGCGGCTTCGGTGGCGGGGGTGGGGGCGGGTTCTGAGCGCCGGATCAGACCGGAAGCACCCGGACGCCGGTCTCGTGGGACAGCAGGTCGAAGTCGCCCCGGTTCGCGCTGACCACGGTGGCTCCGTGTCGCCGAGCCGTGAGCGCGATGAGGGCGTCGTTCTGGAAGTCGCGTCGCTTGGCCGTACCCCACGAGCGGGCATCGCCGAGGCGCAGGATGAGACGCCCGGCTTCCCACCAGTCCTCCGCGGTCGGCTCCCAGCGGAAGCGGGCGAACCGAAACAGATCCTCTACCAGCCGGCGTGCCGCGGGGGTCCGCGCCCCTCGCCGCAGCTCGGACAGGACCACGGCCGAGTGCCGAATCACGTACGCGTTCCGGACCGCGCCCAGCTCCTTCTCGTATCGTCGCCGTTCCCAGTGCTCGATGTAGACGCTCGTATCGAGAACGGCCCACGCCACGTCAGGGTCTCCGGAAGCTGCCCGGCTTGAGACGCCCTCGCGTCCGGGTCATGAAGCGCCAGAACGCTTCCATCTCGGCGACTCGCTCGACCGCGCGCCGAACCGCTTCGGCGTCGGTCGCCACACCGAGCGCTTTCCGCGCCCGGCGGAGCGCCCGGGGGTCGACGAAGAACGACTTGCGCTTCAATCCTGCCGCCGTCGGCATGGGAGCCCCCCGCTGTGGACGGCATACATATTAGATGCCACAGGCATACGCTGCAAGGCCGGAGGGTGAGGGTTCGCCCGTGAGAAGCGCCGCCGCTAGCCGCACCAACCGTTCGACGCGAAGGCCATCGGCAGGACGGCGTCGTAGGCGCGGCCGGGCTGCCGACGATCCACCACGAGGAGGCGGCCACCAGCAAAGATGGGCGCCTGCCAGTATCCGCGGTAGCCATGGAGCAGGCGCTCGCTGTTCCACCACAGAGTCCAGAGATTGAGTCTGGGAACCGTGGGCACGGATAGTTTCCAAAGGGAATGGACGTGGTGAGGTGCAGCCCTTGGGGCGCGTTCTGGACCGGCGCCGTGACCAGGCAGAGTGCGGGAACCAGCGCCGCGCGAACCAGGGGTTCCCCGGCTACGATGTCGGCGACGCGCGCACGAAGTGCGCTATCGATTGCGGGGGAATAGGAGCCCGGAGGCGCGCGCCGCCCGTTCGGCGGCGATGGCGCGCTCTCGAACCCGCTTCGCGTCATGGCGCGGAGTCGACGCCTCCCCGCCCCCGAAGGGGAGCAGGCTCGACACGAGGCGGAGAAGCCCTCGTCCCACCACGACGCCTGCGCCAACGACCGTGTAGCCGATGACGACGGGAGCCCTCGCGGCGGCAGCGCTCACCTCGAGCACGACGTTGCGCACCCGGCTTCGACATTCTTCCACCATGGGGAGTGTCTTGAGACGGTGAGGCCCGTTCGTCAAGGTGTCGGCCCGGTGACCTTCGCATGACACGAACGTGACGATGCCGCGGCGTGCCCCGGTTGACTCGACAGGGTCGCTTGCTAGCGTGGCGTGCATGTCGCTCTCGTGGTGGTGGTTGGGTGGGGTCGCTGTACTCGTCGCGGTGCTGAGCGGTGCGCGCTGGGCCGTGATCGACTTCCTGCTGGATCGGCTCGGTCCGCGGCGCCCCGACTCGGACGCGGCCGCGGGGCCGCCGGGCTGAGGTCCGACGGCGCCCGCGAGGCGGCACGCCGTCGAGGCTCAGCGGACCCGCCGTCCCGACACCGCCGGGCTCCCGCGC
>JBKPBB010000267.1:0-3820 GCA_046744245.1 Thermodesulfobacteriota bacterium | reverse complement strand
CGCCGGCCTCGCGCGGGCGCTCGAGGCGGACGTCGTCCTCACCAGCGGCGGCGTCTCGGTGGGCGAGCTCGACCTGGTGAAGGACGCGCTCGCCGCCGCCGGCGTCGAGCGGGTCTTCTGGCAGGTGGCGCAGAAGCCGGGCCGGCCGCTCGTCTTCGGGCGCCGCGGCGAGCGGCTCGTGTTCGGGCTTCCCGGCAATCCGGTCTCCGCGCTGGTGTGCTTCTACCTCTACGTGCGACCCGCGCTCCGCCGCATGCAGGGCCATCGCCGGCTCCACCTGCCGGTGGTGCACGCGGTGCTCGCCGCGCCCGCGCGCAAGGCGACGGGCTTGACCGAGTTCTTGCGCGTGCGCCTCGAGGAGACGAGCGACGGCCCCGTCGCCACGGCGCTCGCCGCGCAGGGCTCCGGCGTGCTGAGCGCGCTCGCGAGCGGCGCGGCGCTGCTCGTGGGGCCGCCGGAGCTGACCGAGCTGCCGGCGGGGGGACGCTTCCCGGTCATCGTCCTCGTTGAGGCGACGCTCGCGCGCGAGGCGCCGCCGTTCTGAGACGTCGCGCGCCGGCCGCGAACCTGCTAATCGGCTCGCGATGGCGAGCGAACGGGCCGAGACGACGGCCGTCGGTACGGCGCCGGTGGAGGAGGCGCGCGGCGTGCGCGTCGCGCTCTCGCCCTACCTCTTCCGCGGCATGCTGGTCGGCATGGCCGCGGTGGCGGTGGCGCTCCATCGCGCGACCGGCAACCGCGACCTCGCCTGGCGCTTCGCGAAGGCGCGCGCGCGGACGCTCACCTGGATGCTCGGTGTCGACGTGCGCCTGAGCGGGCTCGAGCACCTGGCGGGCGGTGGGCCCTTCGTGTTCGCGCCCAACCACCAGAGCCACCTCGACATCCTGGTCCTGCTCGGCTTCCTGCCCGGGCGGACCCGCTTCGCGGCCAAGAAGGAGCTGTGGGCGCACCCGGTCGTCGGCGCCGTCCTCGATACGTTGGGCATGGTGCCGATCGACCGCGACCACCCCGAGCAGGCGATCGACGCGCTCGACCGCGCCGCCGCCGAGCGGCACTCGTTCGTGATCTTCCCCGAGGGCACGCGCAGCCGGACGGGGCAGCTCCTGCCGTTCAAGAAGGGCGCCTTCGTGCTCGCCATCGCCGCCGGGCTCCCGATCGTGCCCGTGGTCTGCCGCGGTACCCGGCGGCTCATGCCGCGCGGCAGCCGGCTCACGGTCGTGCCCGGGGAGGTGGAGATCGTGATCGAGACGCCCATCCCGACCACGGGCCTCGGCTACGACGACCGCGACGCGCTGGCAGGGCGGGTGCGCGCGGCGATCGAGCGGCACCACACGGGCTGGTGATGCGCGCACTCGCCATCGGCCTCGTCCTCGTGCTCGCTCCCGCGGCGCGCGCCCTCTGTCCGCCCGAGGCGACCACCGCCACCTACCTCCAGTCGTCCTTCGGGGTCGGCGTGCGGACGCTCGACCTGGTCGATCGCTCGCGCCGCACGCCGCCGCACGCAGGCCTCGCCGGGTCGCGGGTGCGCACGCTCACGGTCGAGGTCTGGTACCCGGCCGCGCCGGGCGAGGCCGGCCCCGTGCGCGACGCGCCGCTCGCCGCCGAGCGGCCGTTCCCGCTCGTCGTCAACAGCCCCGGCCTGCTCGACAGCCGCGGCGGCGAGGTCTACTACACGGCGCACCTCGCCAGCCGCGGCTTCGTGGTCGCCTCGATCGACTTCCCGCTCACGCGCGGCGGCGCGCCGGGGGGGCCGGAGCTGGCGGACTTCCACAACCAACCGGGCGACGTGCGCTTCGTGATCGACCAGCTGCTCCGGCTCTCGCGCCGCCGCGGTGAGTGGCTGGCCGGCGGCGTCGATCGGAAGCGTCTCGGCGTGACCGGCCTCTCGCTCGGGGGCGGCACGACGCTGCTCGTCACCTATCACCCGCGGCTGCGCGACCGGCGCATCCGCGCCGCGTTGCCGGTGGCGCCCACGGGGTGCTTCTTCGGCGAGCGCTTCTACCGCAGCACCGCGGGCCCGACGCTCCTCGTGCTCCAGGGTGACCAGGACCTCCTCGTGCCGCTCGCCACCAACGGCGCGCGCGTCTTCGAGCGCGCGCGCTCGCCCCGCACGCTGGTCACGCTGGCGCACGGCACGCACACGGCGTTCGCGACCTACTTCACCGGCTCGGCCGCCGAGAGCTACGACAAGATCGGCTGCGCGGCGATCGCCGGCGTCGCCACGCTCGGCGACATCTTCGCGGGCCTCGGCGGCCCGCGGGCGGGCATCGACCCGACCGGCTGCGCACTCCCCTGCCAGGATCAGCCCCCGGACAATCCGCCCATGTCCGCCGACGAGCAGCACCGCCTCACCAAGGTGGTGGAGGCCGCGTTCTTCGATGCGACGCTGAAGGGGTCGGCGACGGCGAGCTGCTTCCTCGCCGAGGTGCTGGCGGCGGAGAACCCGGACGCCCGGGTCGCGACGCACGCGGCGGGGCCTTAGTCGAGCCTCGTCGTCGTCCCCAGAGCTCGCCTCCCTCGCACTCCCGTCAACGCGCTCCCGCCACGGCGTAGGCGTGGACCATGTGGTCCCAGGCTGCCGCATACAGTCGGCCGTTGACCACGATGGGCGGCGCATAGATCGCGCCCTCGATCATGCTTCCGCTCTGCCAGAGCACCGCACCCGAGTCGCCGGACAGCGCGAAGAGCTCGTTGCCGGGGCCGTCGCCGTAGTAGACGACGCCGTTGGCGACGGTCGGCGACGACGCGACCAGTCCGTTCACGCCCTGCGGCTGCTGCCACGCGAGGTGCAGCTGGCAATCCGCACCGACGCTGAAGGCCACGAGGCCGTGCCGGTACTCGCCGCCGGCCAGGTCGGTGGAATTGGATACGTACACCATCCGGGTGGTCGGGTCGTAGGCCGGAACGCCGATCAGCTGGCCGTTGCCGATCTCGACCCGCTGCGTGGGTCCACTCGCGATCGCGTCGCGCTGATACACGAAGACGCCCCCCGTCTTGTTCTCCACCACGATCTGCCCGGGACAGCCCGGCGCCTGGTACGAAACCGGCGTCGAGCCGAAGTCGAGGTCGTAGCCATCCAGGCCAGGGTAGTTCGACGCTTGCACCTCGAGGGCGCTCGACAGACGGACGACGCCCTCTGCATAGCCGTAATTCTCCGGCGTGGTCGTTGCGTTCCCCGTGGCGACGTAGAGATCGCCGCTCGAATCGACCGACGCGCCGCCCCAGCCCCAGATCCCGCCACCGCCCGGTCCCGCACCCGGCGAGGAGGTGACGTACCACGTCGCCACCACGGACGGCGTCGGCAGATCGATCTTCACGACGCGGCCGTAGTAGGGAGTCCGATCGCAGTAGCTCGCCGTCTCCACGTAGAGCGCGCCGCCGGCGAGCGTGATCGCGCTCCACACATGCTCGTGCGCCGGGTCGGAGGTGATCGTCACCGGCCACCCCGCGCGCGTCGTGCCCGTCGCCAGATCGAGGGCATACAAGCTGCCGTCTCCCCCGACGACGAACAGCGACCGGGTCGTGCGATCGACGAACGGCGTGTCGGTGATTCCGAAAACCCCGTCCGGCATGTCCGCGCAGGCCGTCAGCTGAGAGCCGAGGTTCCGCTGCCAGACGACTCGCCCGGTGGCGGCGTCGAGCGCGTAGAGATCGCCGTGCTCGGTCGCGATGTAGAGCAGGTCGAGCGTGGTGCCGTCCACGCTCACGTCGCTCGCGAGCACGGGGGATGCGACGACCACCGCGCCGACGTCGGTCGACCAGATCTGGCCGAGACGATCGACGTTGTCTCGGCCGAGCGTGGCTTCGCGCGGGTTATGGG
>JBKPBB010000184.1:0-2475 GCA_046744245.1 Thermodesulfobacteriota bacterium | reverse complement strand
TCGAGCTCGGTGATGAACTTGTCCACCACGCGCTCGACCGCCTCGGGGGTGAGCGCGCCGAACTCGACCACCGCGTCGAGCCGGTTCCGGAACTCGGGGGCGAAGAGACGCTCGAGCGCCTTCTTCCCCTTGTCCTTGTTGGACGGGTCGCCGAAGCCGATCGCCGCCGCGGCCATCTCCTGCGCGCCGGCGTTGGTGGTCATGATGAGGATCACGTGGCGAAAGTCGGCCTTGCGCCCGGTGTGATCGGTGAGCGTGGCGTGGTCCATCACCTGCAGGAGAATGTTGAACAGGTCGGGGTGCGCCTTCTCGATCTCGTCGAGCAGGAGGATGGCGTGCGGGGTCTTGCGGATCGCGTCGGTGAGCAGGCCGCCCTGGTCGAAGCCCACGTAGCCGGGCGGCGCCCCGATCAGCCGCGACACCGTGTGCTTCTCCATGAACTCGCTCATGTCGAAGCGCAGGAACTCGACCCCGAGCGCGGCCGCGAGCTGCTTCGCCACCTCGGTCTTGCCCACGCCCGTCGGCCCGGCGAAGAGGAACGAGCCGACCGGCTTCTCGGGCTGGCCGAGCCCGGCGCGCGCGAGGCGGATCGCCGAGACGACCGTGTCGACGGCGTGGTCCTGCCCGAAGACGAGGAGCTTGATGTCGCGATCGAGCGTGAGCAGGCGGTCGCGGTCGGAGACCGAGACGGTGCGCGGCGGGATCTTCGCCATGGTGGCGACCACGTGCTCGACGTCGCGCGTGCGCACGGTCTTCTTCTGGCGGCCGGCGGGCTGCACGCGGAGCGCAGCCCCGGCCTCGTCGATCACGTCGATCGCCTTGTCGGGGAGGAAGCGGTCGTTCACGTGCTTGGCGGCCAGCTCGGCGGCGGCGCGCAGCGCGCGGTCGGTGTACGTCACGCCGTGGTGCTTCTCATAGTGCGGCTTCAAGCCGCGCAGGATGGCGTGGGTGTCCTCGACGCTCGGCTCTGCCACCTCGATCTTCTGGAAGCGGCGGGCCAGCGCGCGGTCGCGCTCGAAGTGGCTCTTGTAGTCCTGATAGGTGGTGGCGCCGATGCAGCGCAGCTCGCCCGAGGCGAGCGCGGGCTTGAGAATGTTGGACGCGTCCATCGAGCCGCCCTGCGTGGCGCCCGCCCCGACCACGGTGTGGATCTCGTCGATGAAGAGGATGGCGCCCGGCTTCGCCTTGAGCGCGCCGATCACGGCCTTCAGCCGCGCCTCGAACTCGCCCCGGAACTTGGTGCCGGCCAGCAGCGCCCCCATGTCGAGCGCGTAGACGCCGACGTCCTTCAGGACCGCGGGCACCTCGCCGCGGTGGATGCGGAGCGCGAAGCCCTCGACGATGGCCGTCTTCCCCACGCCCGGGTCGCCCACGAAGACGGGGTTGTTCTTCCGCCGCCGGCAGAGCACGTGGATGGTGCGCTCGATCTCGCGCCCGCGGCCGATGAGCGGGTCGATGCGGCCGGCGGCTGCCTGCGCGACCAGGTTGACGGTGAAGGCGCCGAGCGGGTCGCGCGCCGGGCGGGCGCCCTCCTCGCCGTCGTCCTCCTCCTCGTCACCCGCGGGGCCGGGCGCCTCGGGCACCTTCGCGACGCCGTGCGCGATGTAGCTGATCACGTCGAGACGCGTGATACCCTGCTTGGCGAGGAGGTAGGCCGCGTGCGACTCGGGCTCGCGGAAGATCGCGACCAGGACGTCGCGTCCGTCGAGCTCCTCGCGCCCGGCGGACTGCACGTGCGCGGCCGCGCGCTGGAGGACGCGCTGGAAGCCAAGGGTCTGCTGCGGCGGCGCTTCGGTGCCGGCGGGCAGGCGCTCCATGTGGCTCTCCAGGTACGCGGCGAGGTCCTGCTTCAGGCGCTCCACGTCGGCGCCGCAGGCGCGCAGCACCTCGGCCACCCGCTCGTCGTCGAGCAGCGCGTGCAGCAGGTGCTCGATGCTGATGAACTCGTGCCGCCGCGCGCGCGCGTCCCGGATGGCGAGCGCGAGGCTCGACTCGAGGCCCCGGGTCAGCCGCACTCTTCCTCCTCGACCGTGCAGCGGAGCGGGAACTCGTGCGCGCGCGCGAGGGCCTCGACCCGCGCGGCGCGCGTCTCGGCGACGTCGCGCGGGTAGACGCCCGCCACGCCGATGCCGTTCTTGTGCACGTGCAGCATGATGCCGGTGGCGGTCGCCTCGTCGTGGTGGAAGACGCTCATCAGCGCCCAGACCACGAACTCCATGGTGGTGTAGTCGTCGTTGTGGAAGAGGACCTTGTAGAGGCGGGGCCTCTTCAGCTTCTCCTTCGGCCGGGTCTCGGTGATGACGCCGGGGTCGTGCTGGGTGGTGGTCTCGCGCCGGGGCACGGGGCGATTAGATCCGGATCGTTTCGCTCGGGCAACCCTGCGTGCGGGCGCCGGGGGACCTCCCGCGCGTTCGGGGCCCGCGCGTCGAATGCTGTCTCTTATACACATCTGACGCTGCCGACGAACACCGTGAC
>JBKPBB010000436.1:0-3291 GCA_046744245.1 Thermodesulfobacteriota bacterium | reverse complement strand
GGGCGGAGGGGCCGAGCCGGTCCGTTCGGCGGGTGAGGTGGCGGATGACGCGCATCGGGCCACCTCGTATATCCGACGCTCTCGGCCCTTTGAAGGTTGCCGCGGAGCGCCGGGCTCGTCAGTTCTCGAGCTCGCTCAGTTTCTGCCGCGCCCGCGCCGCCTCCTCGGACGCAGGGTAGTCGCGGATCAGCTTCGAGAACGCGAGCCGCGCGTCGGGGGAGTCGCCCATGTCGACGAACAGGTTCCCCTGCGCCCACAGCGCCGCCGGCGCCTTCTCACCCTTGGGGTACTTCGTCACCACGTCGTAGAACTTGGTGACCGCCTGGTTCTGGTCGCCACGCAGCGCGTAGCAGCGTGCCGCCCAGTAGAGCGCGTGGTCCGCGAGCCGCGACTCCTTGTGGTTGGCGGCGAAGCCGTTCAGCTGCGGCACCGAGCGTGCGCAGTCCTGGCGTGCGAGACCGTCGAGCAGAGTGAGGTACTCGGCGCGCTCGGGAACGTTGAGGGTGCCGGCGGCCTTCTGCTCGCGCGCGATCTCCTGGCGCCATTCGTCGTCGACGGTGGCGGCGGGTGGGCGGGTGCCCGCTGGCGGCGCGCTCGCCGTGGCCGTCGGGGGCGCGGGTGTGCCGGACGGCGCCGTCGCACCGGGGGGCGGGCTGCCACTGCCGGTCGCGCGCTCGAGGTCGGCCAGGCGCTGCTCGAGCACCGTCAGGCGGTCGTCGCCCGACGCCCCGCCGCCGGAGCGCCGTGGTGGATGTCCCTCCTCCAAGTCGGCGCGCAGGCGCTCGACCTCCTTCTGCACCTCCTGTAGCTGCCTGTGCTGGTCCTGGACGATGGTGCGCAGCTGGCGGTCCTGCTGCACCAGCTCGGCACGGGTCGCACATCCGGCGAGTGCCACGAGCGCCAGCGCGGCCACGCGTGTCGGGCGCGGGTTCACTGGCCGAGGATCACCGAGTGGACCCGCCGGTTGCGCGCCCAGCAGGTCTCGTTCTCCTCGTGGCAGAGGGGCAGCTCCTTGCCGTAGCTGATGGTCGAGACGCGCTCGGCGGCGATGCCCTGTCCCACCAGGTAGTCCTTCACCGACTTCGACCGCTTGGCCCCGAGCGCCAGGTTGTACTCGATGGTGCCGCGGCTGTCACAGTGCCCCTCGAGCTCGATCTTGGCACGGCTGTTCTGGCGCAGCCAATCGAGGTTGCGGGTGAGCGCGTCACGGGCGGCGCCGTCGAGCTCGTAGCTGTCGTAGGCGAAATGGACGTCCTTCAGGATGCCGTCCTCCTCGGGCGGCAGCCCCCGCTTCTGGCGCTCGAGGCTCGAGCCGCTCGCTCCGAGACCCTCCTCGCCCAGGCCCGCGCCGCCCGCGCCGCCCTCGCCCGGCCGCGGGCCCTTCTTCTTGCAGGCGCCCGCGAGCGGAAGGACGAGCAGCAGAGCCAGCGCCACGCGCCACGTGCTCGAGGTTCTCATGCCCATCGCCTTCCCTAGCGCCGCTGCCGACGGCTCAGTCCAGCCGCGGCGACCAGGCAGGCGAGGTATCATCACCCGCACCGCGGGTCAATTGTTTCTGAGTCTTCCCGTCCCGGTCGGCGAGGAAGAGATGGGCATGGCCGGCGCGCGTCGAGGAGAAGACGAGATAGCGGCCGTCGGGCGCCCACGACGGGTTCTCGTTGCTCCCCGCGGAGGTGATCGTCTGGGCACCGCTCCCGTCCGGGGCGGCGACCACGATCTGGAAGCCGCCGCCCCCGCGCGTCGCCCAGGCGAGACGATCGCCCTTCGGCGACCAGGCGGGAGACGTGTTGTAGCTCCCCGTCGACGAGACGCGCGCGAGCCCGCCGCCGTCGAGGCTCATGACGTAGATCTGCGGCGAGCCCGCCCGCGCCGAACAGAAGGCGAAGCGCCGCCCGTCGGGCGCCCACGCCGGCGCCACGTCGATGGCCCAGTGATCGGTGAGCCGCTGGAGGAGCTGCCCGCCGCGGTCGAAGAGGTAGATGTTGGAGTTGCCGCCCTCCTCGCGCGTCACGAGGAGCTTCGAGCCGTCGGGTGACCAGGCGCCGTCCAGCACCACGCCGGGACCGGGCACGACGCGCGTCACCTGGCGGCTCGGCAGCTCGACCTGGAAGAGGTGGGGGACGTGCTGGCGGTAGGAGGTGAAGAGGATGGCGCGGGCGTCCGGCCGCCAGCGCGGGTTCACCACCAGCGAGCGCTCGTCGGTCACGCGCACGGGCTCGTCCTGGTCGAAGGTGAAGCGGTAGATGTCTTTCAGGCGGCCGCCGCGCGTGCTGACCAGCGCGATCGCCGAGTCGAAGGGGCCGCGCTCGCCGGTCAGGAACTCGAGGATCACGTCGGCGGTCTTGTGCGCCATGCGCGGCAGGTCGGCGCGCGGGCCGCTGTAGCGCCGGCTCGCCTGCGGCACGTCGTGCCGCCCGGGCACGTCGAACAGGCGGACCTCGACCGTGACCGTGTCGCCGCTCGTCGTGACGCCGCCCTTCACCAGCGCCTGCGCGCCGAGCGCGGCCCAGCCGACGAAGTCGATCTCCCCGGCGGTGACGCCGGAGGTCTGCGGGTTCTCGATGAACGTCTTCGGATCGAGCAGGCGGAAGTAGCCCGAGAGGTCCAGATCGCGCGACAGCACCTGCGCGAAGCGTCCGCCGAGCTCGCCGCCCGTGTCGCCGCCCAGGTTCTTGAGCGGCACGACGGCGATCGGGAACGACTCGCTCCCCGGCCCGAAGATCTGCCCGGTGACGACCGCGGCCGCCGGCGACGCGCGCCCGAGCGCCAGGACGAGCACCCCGAACGCGGCGACTCCCCTCCTCGTCGTCATCCTGCCCCCCGCCCTCCACTCTCCTCGGAGTGGAACTCGACCACGAACTCGTGGAACTCGCTCACGTAGCGCGCCGGCGGCGGCGGCAGGTGGCCCACGTGCTGGACGGCGCGCATGGTGGAGGCGTCGTAGGCCGGGTTGCCGGAGCTCTGCGCGAGCCGGACGTTGCTCACCTGGCCGTCGGGCGCGATCTCGAAGCGCACCGCCGCGACCAGGCCCGGGCGTGCGATGACGTTCGTCCACTGCGCCTTGATCGTGTTGATGACCTGCTGGCGGTAGGCGATGAACTCGAGGCCGACGAGCTGGCCGCCGCCGCCCTTCCCCTCGCCGCCGCTGCCGATCGGGCCCGAGCCGCCGTCGTTGCCGCCGAGGCCGCCCCCCACGCGCTGGCGCCAGCGCTCGGCGGCGGCGCCGTAGGCATCGTGCGGCGCGGCCTCTTCCCTGCCCGGGGGGCCGCCTGTCTCTTATACACATCTCCG
>JBKPBB010000049.1:0-5486 GCA_046744245.1 Thermodesulfobacteriota bacterium | reverse complement strand
CCGCCCCGGCGGGGCTCACCAACCAGGGGTACGGCGCCGAGATCGTCTGGGACGTGGACACGCTGTTGGCAAACGGGGTGCTCCAGGAGGGGCGCGTGTACCGGGTCCAGTTCATGGTGCACGACGGCGATCAGAACAAGGCAGGCGGCGACACGGGTGAGGGCTGCGCCACGGTGTTCTTGAAGTGAGGGATCGACTGCGCGCGAACCGCGTGGTGTGATCGTAGATCGACGCCGAGGAGGGCGGGCCGGAGATAGCGCGGTCCGCCCTTCCCGGCGTGGCAGACCTCGGGGACGCGCGCCCGCGTACCGCCGGGGCTACTCGCCCTCCTCCGGCCCGAGCCAGTCGCCGTCGAACCCCGCCGGCGGTCCCGTCTCCGCGCACGCGCCCTCCTCGACCAGCGCGCGGATGGCGGCGCGCGCGTCGGCCTCGAAGTCGGGCGCGACCAGCACGACGAGGTGCGCCGCGTGGCGGTCGAGCGTGCGCACCACCGCCACGCCCTCGTACGACTCGAAGATGAACTTGACGTAGGCGATCTCGCGCGGCGGGAGTACCAGGTAGATCGGCACCACGTCGGTCACGCGAACGGCTCCCTGGCCCATCAGAAGCTGTAGCGCGCCTGGAGCGTCACCTCGTCGTTGTCGCGGAACTGCCCCAGGATCGAGGCGCGGGGGCCGCCGATCGCGAGGTAGCCGAGGCGGAGCCGCAGGTCGTCGCGGACGAGGTAGGAGGCGCGCGGGAACACGAACCACGCCTGGCGCTCGATCGCATACGTGCCCTTCACCTCGAGCTCGAGGCGCTCCGCGAGCAGCTTCTTGCGGAGCGTCCCGGAGAGGCGCGTCTCGGGGTCGTGGATCAGAAGCCGCGGCGCGCGGTCGAGGATGGCGGTCTGGTTCAGCTGCAGGAGCGGCATGAAGCCATGGATCAGGTAGTCCGCGCCGATCCCCCACTCGACGGCGTCGAGGGTCGGGAAGAGGTCGCCGACCGGCACGGCGGCGCGCCCGGTGCGGATGACCTGCCGTCCGACGCGCTTGATCGTCGCGGCCGACGTCACCTCGCGGACGAGATCGCTCGAGGGGCGGAGATACGGGCGGTCGTCGAAGTACGCCACCTCGGTGCGCACGGTGAAGCCGCCGAGCACGCTCGAGACGTCGGCGCCCGTCATGTGGATCACGTCGTGCGCCTGGCGGAGGAAGCTCACGGCCCGCAGCCGGAGCGGCTTATCCGGCGCCGACACCAGCAGCACCTCGGGGCGCAGGTCGGCGTCGGGTGCCGTCTCGGGACCGGTGTAGTGGTACAGGTCCCAGTCGCTCTCGCGCCACGTGCCGCCCAGGCGCACCGCGATGCCCCCCGCATCGAGCCGGCGAGGCGGGCGGTGATTTAGCGTCCCGAACTTGACCGGGATGACGAGGTCTCCGGGCAGCGGCATGTCCAGGGCACGCGAGGCGACCGCCCGCGGCACGACCACCTCGCTCGGCGGCACGGTGCTGGCCGGGAACCAGCGCTCCTCGCGCAGCGCGAGGCGCGGCGGCACGGCGAGCGGCACGTAGACGAGCGTCGCGCGCAGCTCCGCGAGGTCGAGGCGCGGCAGGTCGGGGAGGTAGTAGGTCCCGGCGAGCGCCGGGATGCCGATCTTCCGCTCCTCGAAGTCCTCCACCAGCGGATCGTGGAAGTCGCGCGGATTGACGACGTCGGTCGGCGGGACGCCGTCGAGCTTCCCCCACGCGAACTTCTGGATGCCGAGGCGCAGGTCCGCGCGCTCGAGGTGCACGTCGGCCCAGGCCTCGCTCGCCTCGAGTGACGGCGTGCGGTTCTGGAACTCGTGGTCGAAGTTGTAGACCCCCGGATGGCCGCCCTCGAAGGGGCCGCCGATGCGGGTGCGGAGATCCAGGTGGGCGCCGAGCCAGGGCGTGGCGCGACCGTCGAGGTGGAGATCGAGGAGCGCGCCCGGCCGCTGGCGCGGCCCGCCCTCGGTCTCGGCGACGGCGAGGCCGTCGAGGTAGCCGCCCGCCACCACGCGCCCGCCCGTCCCCGGCACCTCGACCGCCCGGGCGGCGCCGGCGACCAGGAGCGCGCTCAGCGCCGCGATTACGTTGAAGCGCAGGAACCGGCTCTCTATACTCCGCGCATGGACGAGCGCGCGCTGGAGAAGGACCTCGACCGCCAGATCGTCGCCGCCCACCGCCGCTTCGTGAAGGCGATGGACGCGCGGCTCGGGAGCATGAGCGCCGACAGCAAGGAGCGCTACTTCGCCGTCCTCTCGACGCTCGTCGCCAAGCTCGAGACCGCCGAGAAGCCGATGCGGGAGATCATGCAGGAGATGGTGACCGAGGCGGCGAGCCTGATCCTGCAGGAGCTGCAGGGCTAGAACAGCGACGCGAGCCGGTCCCATCCTGCCTCCTCCAGCGAGCTCACGACCAGGTCGGCCCCGCCGAGCGCCTCGGCGGGATACGAGTTGGTGACCGCGAGGCAGCGCATGCCGGCGCGGCGCGCGCTCTCGACGCCGGGCTGCGAGTCCTCGACCACCAGGCAGTCGCGGGGTGCGAGGTCCGGGAGCCGCCCGCGCAGCCGCTCGAGCGCGCGGAGGAAGCCCTCGGGCGACGGCTTTCCGACGCTCACGTCCTCGGCGCTCACGATCGCGGTGAAGAGATCGGCGAGGCCCGCCTGCGCGAGGATCAGCTCGATCTCGCGCCGCAGCGCGCCCGAGGCGATGGCGAGCGGGACGCGCGCTGCCGCCGCGCGCACGAAGGCCGGCACGCCCGGAAAGATCGGCGCGCCGGCGCGCACCAGGCGGAGGAAGCGGTCCGCCTTGGCCGCCATGAGCGCGCGCACGCGCTCCGGCGGCGCCGGCCGGCCCGCCTCGCGCAGGGCCTCGACCACCGCGTCGTGGTCGTCGAAGCCGAGATAGCGCGCGTAGTAGGCCTCGCG
The DNA here is from genome assembly GCA_046744245.1 of Thermodesulfobacteriota bacterium. GTDB lineage: Bacteria > Desulfobacterota > Binatia > DP-6 > DP-6 > DP-6. The sequence goes on along the minus strand of JBKPBB010000049.1, from coordinate 2,558 downwards.
CGTGAGCGCGATGCCCTCGGCCGCGAGCGCCTCCTGGAACGCGGCCAGGTGGAGCGGCTCGTCGTCGGCGATCACGCCGTCGAAGTCGAAGACGAGCGCGCGCGGCCCCCGCGGCATGGGCGCGTCTTATAGCCGGGCCGGGCGACGCTGGCCAACCACGGCGCGGCTCCATAGAATCCCCGGGCTCCATGAAGACGACCTTCCGCCCACGGCTGCTCAACGGGCAGACCGGCGATCCGGCGCTCCTCGTGTCGCTGCGCTGGCAGGGGCGCGCGCTGCTCGTCGACCTGGGGCGCATCGACCGGACGCCGGCGGCCACGCTCCTCCCCATCGAGGCGGTGTTCGTGTCGCACACGCACATGGACCACTTCATGGGCTTCGATCAGCTGCTGCGCCTCTTCCTGGCGCGCGACGCGACGCTCCGCCTCTACGGCCCCGCGGGGCTCGCGGACTGCGTGGCGGGCAAGCTCGCCGGCTACACCTGGAACCTGACCGACGAGTACGCCTTCACGCTCGAGGTGACCGAGATCGGCGCGCGCCAGACGACGAGCTGGCGTTTCGCGGCCCGCCAGCGCTTCGCGCGCGAGCCGCTCGGCCCGCCGCACCCGTTCACGGGCGTGGTGGTCGCGGACCCGGTGTTCACGGTCGAGGCCACACCGCTCGACCACAAGATCGTCTCGATGGCGTACGCCATGACCGAGCGGACGCACTTGAACGTGCGGCCCGAGGCGCTCGCCGCCGCCGGGCTCGAGCCGGGGCCATGGCTCAACGCGCTCAAGCAGGCGATCCGCAGCGGCGCCCCCGACGACACGCCGATCCAGGTGACACCCGGCGACCGCCGTCCGCTCGGCGCGCTCAGCGCGGAGCTGATCACCGTGACGCCCGGCCAGAAGGTCGCCTACGTGGTCGACACCCTCTTCTCGCCCGCCAACGCGGCCGCGATCGTGCGGCTCGCCGCCGGCGCGGACCTCTTCTTCTGCGAGGCGCCATTCCTGGAGGAGGACCTCGAGCAGGCGGCGCATCGCTACCACCTGACGGCGCGGCAGGCGGGCGCGCTGGCCCGTGCCGCGGGCGTGCGGCGCCTGCAGGTCTTCCACTTCTCGCCCCGCTACGAGGGCCGCTACGGCGAGATCGTCTCCGAGGCGCAGGCCGAGTTCGCCGGCCAGGAGGTGCGCTATGGCGAGCTGGACCGCCGAGGCGCGGCAGTTCCTTGAGGCGCACCGGGTGGGCCACCTCGCCACCGCGGGGGCCGACGGCGCGCCGCACGTGGTCCCCGTCTGCTATGCGCTCGACGACGAGGCCCTCTACTTCGTCGCCGACGAGAAGCCGAAGCGGCGGCCGGCGCGTGAGCTCCTCCGCCTGCGGAACCTGCGCGCAAACCCGCGCGCCGCGCTGGTGGTGGACGACTACGACGAGGACTGGACCCGCCTGGCCTACGTGCTCGTGCGCGGGCCGGCACGGGTGGTCGAGGCGGTAGCCGCGCACGCCGGGGCGCTCCGCCTGTTGCGCGCGCGCTACCCCCAGTACGGCCGCATGGCCCTCGACGACCCCACCGCCCACCCCGTCGTCCGCATCGAGCCAAGGCGGATCGTGGTCTGGCGCGCCGCCGGCTGAGCCGGATTCGGTGCGCCACCCTGGGCCCCCTTGCGCGGCTGCGTCACCATGTGCCCGCCGAAGCAGGTTTGCACGGTCGCCGCCCCGCTCGCCGCCGACCCCGGCGACCGGGCGGACGGCATGTCACCTGCAGCGCCGCGCCGCCCCCGCCGCTCCCGGGCCGCGCGCGGCGAGCGCGCCAAGCTCGCGGGAAATGAAGGGAACATCGCGGGGCACGGCCGCGCCCGTCTGCGCCGCCCCGCGGCATGGTGCGGGGAGCGTCTGCGGCCGTGGCACCGGCCCAATCATGGCACCGGTTTCGCTACCCGGTCCCGCCAGAGGGCCCGACAACATGATCATCGATCGCGAGACTTTCACCGAGCTTGCCGTCCACCTGAAGCTTGCTTCGGACGCCATCTTGAAAACCGCTCGGCATCTCGCGGTTCTCTCGAATGGCGACTCGAGCAACGAGGAGCAGTGGGCCGGCACCCTCGACAGCCTGATGGCGATGAACACCGAGATCACCGTGATGGAGAAGATTCTCCGCGCGTTGATGGAAGCGAACCGCGAGGAGGAGTCACCCTCGCTGATGGTACCCGACAAGAAGTCCGAGCCGCTTCCGTCGTAAACGCCGGAAACGATCCCGCCGGCGGAGGCGGGGCGGCCGCACCCGTCTCCGCCTCCTCCTCTAAATCTCCTGGGGGCCCGTCCAGTGCTCGCGCGTGCTCCGCACGCGCTGCGCGCTTCCGATGCCCCCAGACCCCGTCGCCGTCCGCTCCCGCGGCCGGCTCCCCACGTAGCTGACTCGCGCGCTGCGCGCGCTCGGGGCGTGCCGAGCGCGGCAAAGCCGCGCTCGGCAAACTCGATTCTCCTGGGGCCCGTCCGCGGCTCGCGCGCTCCGCGCGCTGCGCTGCTCCGATGCCCCCAGACCCCGTCGCCGCCCGCGGGCGCGGGCGGCTCCCCTC